>NZ_BAAAUT010000114.1:0-8281 GCF_039534085.1 Planomonospora alba | reverse complement strand
GTAGCGGTCCCAGTGCGGTGCGGGTGCACCCCGGTTGCAGACGGCCGCAAACCCTGAAGTCCCGTGTTCACCTGCCGATGCACGCGCTCCGCCGTACGCGCGGGAGCGTTTCCCGCGGCGGTCGTCAGGCGCCCATGAGCTCCATGATGCGCAGCGCCCCCGGGCCGATGATGATGACGAACAAGGCCGGGAACAGGCAGAACAGCAACGGGAAGAGGATCTTGATGGGGACCTTCTGCGCCGCCTCCTCCGCGCGCTGGCGGCGGCGCAGCCGCATCTCCCGTGACTGCTCCCGCAGCACGTTCGCGATCGGGATGCCGAGCTCGCCGGCCTGCACCACCGCCGAGGCGAAGCCGCGCAGCTCCGTCACCGTGGTGCGCCCGGCCATCGCCCGCAGCGCGTCGGCGCGCGGCTTGCCGATCTGCATCTCGCGCAGCATGCGGCCGAACTCCCCCGCCAGCGGCCCCTCGGCGTTGGTGCGCACCTGCGCCACGGCGGCGTCGAACCCCAGCCCCGCCTCCACGCTGACGGTGAGCATGTCCAGCACGTCCGGCAGCGTCCGGGCGATCTCCTGCTGGCGGCGCAGACCCAGGTTGTAGATCAGCAGGTCGGGCAGGAGGAATCCCGCGGCGGCCCCCGCGAGCGCGCCCCCGAGCGCCCCGGCGGCGCCGAGGCCGGCGCCGTACAGCAGGCCGAGCAGGGCGCCGCCCGCCAGGCCCAGGCCCTTGGCCTGCATCACCCGTTCGGCCGGCCACTTCGGCGGGTTGCCGGCGTACGACAGCGAGCGGTGCAGCCGGGCGACCAGCCCGGCGGGGGTGAGCCTGCGCCCGAGCCCGCCGAAGCGGGCCGCGAGCGGGCGCAGCACCCGGTCGGTGAACGGCTCGGGCTCCGCCCCTGGCCGCGCCGCGCCCGCGCCGTAGACGTTCTCGACGGCGGCCAGCCGCGCGGCCGTCACCCTCCGCCCGGCACGGCCCGCGCCCAGCGCCCGCCAGGCGAGGGCGGCGGCGCCGATCAGCGCCCCGAAGGCGGCCATCAGCAGCAGTGCGCCCACGGTGTCACACCTCCACCCTGACCAGGCGGCTCATCCAGAAGGCGCCGACGGCGACCAGCAGAACGGCGGCGGCCAGCATGGCGATGCCGAGGGGCTCGGTGTGCAGAGGGCGCACGTACTCCCCCCGGATGAGGAACATCCAGGCGCCGATGCCGACCGGCAGCCCGGTCAGGACGTAGGCCGACAGGCGGCCCTCGGCGGTGAGGGTGCGCACGTGGCGGCGGAGCTGGGCGCGTTCGCGCATGGTGTCCACCGCGGTCGCCATGATCTCGGCCAGGTTGCCGCCGACCTCGTGCTGGATGCGGATCGCCATGACCAGCCAGGACAGGTCGCGGCAGCGGGTGCGCCCGGCGACGCGCTCCAGCGCGTCCTCCAGGTCGACGCCGAGCCGGGTCTCGGCCAGGGCCCGGCCGAACTCGGTGCCGACCGGTTCGGCCGCCTCCCGGACGAGGGCGGCCAGCGCCTGACCGAGGGAGAAGCCGGAGCGCAGCGAGCCGACCACCAGCTGCAGGGCGTCGGGCAGGTGCTCGGCGAACAGCCGGGCCCGCCTGCTCGCGCGGTGGCGCCGGTACAGCTCGCAGCCGGCCCAGGCGGGGCCGGGCCCGAGCAGGATCCCGGCCAGGGGGGACAGCAGCAGGCCGAGCAGGAGCGCGGCGCCCGACGCCACGCCGATCCGCAGCAGCGTCCACTCGTGGGGCAGCAGTTTCATGCCGGCCTCCTCGAGCTGGGCGGTGAGCCGCTCGTGCCGGCCGCGGGCGCGCACCACCTTGTCGGTGAGCGCCAGGGCGGCCTCCGGCACGCCGAGGACCACCGCTCCGGCGCCGCCCGCGGGGGCGGTACGGCCCGGCGCGGCGAGCCGGAGCTGGGCGAGACGGGCGGCGGGCAGGCCCCGGCGGGGCGGGGCGAGCGCCGCGGCGGCCGCGGCGACGGCCAGCAGCAGCGCCGCGATGCCGGCCGGATACAGCCAGGCCGGGGGTCCGGCCGAGGGGGCCGCCTCGGCGAGGGGCGCGGCGGAGGAGGAGACCGCCGGCGCGGCGGCGAAGCGCACCGCCGTGGTCGTGCCCGCCACCACCGGGCCGTCACTCCCCGCGGGCGTGGAGGTGCCGGCCTCCGGGCCGGCCGGGCCCCGCCGGCCCGCCCGGACCTCGACGGTCAGGCGCGCGGCCCGGCCGGCCAGGGAGTCCGGCACCCGTACGGTGACGCGGACCGGCGCGGAGAACGAGGCCGCGGCCGACAGGAACGCCTCGGCCAGCCCCCCGCCTTCGGTGGCGTGGCGGACCCGGCCGCTCCCGGCGCCGGAGGCGGCCAGGCGCCGCAGCGCCTCGTCGTCGGTGCGCGTGCCGAACGCCACCGCGTCGACCGGGACCGGGTCGCGCCGCAGCCGCAGGGCGAGCAGGTCCAGGGAGGTGCCGGAGGAGGTGTCGGCACCGTCGGACAGCACCAGCAGCCGCCGCTCGCCGCCGGAGGCGGCCAGCAGTTCCCTGCCCGCGGCGACCCCGTCGTACAGGGCCGTCTCGCCGCGCGCCCGCAGGCTCCGGACCGCGGCGGCGAAGGCGTCGCGGTCGCCGGTGGGCTCCAGCAGGACCTCGGCGCGGTCGCCGACGCGGACCAGGCCGATCCGCACGTCGGCGGGGACGGCTCCGGCGTAGCGGAGCGCGGCCTCGCGCGCCTCGGTCATGGCGCCGCCCGCCATCGAGCCGCTGGCGTCGAAGACGATCACGACCGTGCGGGCGGGGGCGGCCGCGTCCGCGGTCCCGGCCGACTCGATGGCGGCGGCCAGCGGCGCGCCTGCGGCGTGCACGGTGATGCGCGCCCGCTCCAGGGAGACGCCGTCGGGCAGGTCGCGGGCGGTCAGGTAGAACTCGGCCGCGCCGGGCACGGCCCGTACGGCGCTGACCGCCAGCGACGGGCCGCCCGCCCCCGGCGCGGGGGACGGTGCGGCGGTCGGGGACGCCGAACCCCCCGGGGACGCCGCCCCGGCGGGGACGGCGGCGGACCGGGCGGGGGCGGGCCCGGCCGCCAGGGCGGCGGAGACCGCGAGCACCAGGCCGAGGACGGCGGTCCCCGCCGCGCGCGCCCTGCCCGCCGTCCGTGCACCGCTCGCCGTCCGCACCGCGTCCACCGTGCTCACCGCGTCCACCCTGCTCACCAGGCCCCGAACAGGCCCGGCGGGAGGGTGACGCCCGCCTTGGCGATCTCGTCGAGGAACGACGGCCGCAGTCCCGTGGGCACCAGCGTGCCCCGGTAGCGGCCCCGCTCGTCGATCCCGGCCCGGTAGTCGAAGGCGAAGATGTCCTGCAGGGTGACGACGTCGCCCTCCATGCCGGTCACCTCGGTGACGTGGGTGATGCGGCGCACGCCGTCCTTCATCCGGGTCACCTGCACGATCACGTCGACCGCGGAGGCGATCTGCTCGCGGATCGCCCGGGCCGGCAGGTCGACCCCGGCCATCAGCACCATCGTCTCCAGCCGGGCCAGGGCGTCGCGCGGGGTGTTGGCGTGCACGGTGGTCAGGGACCCGTCGTGGCCGGTGTTCATCGCCTGCAGCATGTCGAGCGCGGCGCCGTCGCGGACCTCGCCGACGACGATCCGGTCCGGGCGCATGCGCAGCGCGTTGCGCACCAGGTCGCGGATGGTCACCTCGCCCCGGCCCTCGGTGTTGGCCGGGCGCGACTCCAGGCGCAGCACGTGCTTCTGGCGCAGCTGCAGCTCGGCGGCGTCCTCGATGGTGACGATGCGCTCGCCGGCCGGTACGAAGCCCGACAGCACGTTGAGCGTGGTGGTCTTGCCCGACCCGGTGCCGCCGCTGATCACCATGTCGAGCCGGCCGCGCACGCAGGCCTGCAGCACCTGGGCCACCGGCGGGGTCAGCGTCCCGAAGGAGATCAGGTCGTCGACGGTGTAGGGGTCGGCGGAGAACTTGCGGATGGTCAGCAGGGAGCCGTCCAGCGCGATGGGGGCGACCACGGCGTTGACGCGGCTGCCGTCGGGCAGGCGGGCGTCGACCATCGGGCTGGCCTCGTCGACGTGGCGGCCGACCCGCGAGACGATGCGGTCGATGACGCGCCGCAGGTGGGCGTCGTCGGTGAAACGCGTGCCGGTCTCCTCCAGGCGCCCGGCGCGCTCGACGAAGACCAGGTCCGGGCCGTTGACCATGATCTCGGTGATGCCGGGGTCGCGCAGCAGCGGCTCCAGCGGCCCGTGGCCGAGGATGTCGTCGGCGACCTCGGCGGCGACACGGGCGCGGTCGGCGGCCGTCAGCGGCGTCTCCTCGGCGGACAGGACCTCGCCGATGGTCTCGCGCACCGTCCGGGCCAGGTCGTCGTCGTCGCCGCTGTCGGCGTACATCCGGGGGCCGAGCGCCTCCAGCAGCGCCCGGTGGACCCGGTGGCGCACCGGGGCGAGCGGGTCGGCCGGCCGGGCCTGCGCCGCCCCGGCGCCGCCCTCCGCGGGCGCCGCGGTCTCCTCGCCGGGCGGCGGGAAGGCGGCCGGGCCCGCCGGTGCTCCGGCCCGGTGGGCTCCGGCGCGCTGCCGCTGGGCGATGCGGTCGGTCAGTCCCACCGCCGTCACCTGCCCGTCCGCCGCAGCAGCCCGCGCCGCCCGTGCCCGCGCCGGGCCTGCTGCTCCGGTACGGCGTGCAGGTGCCGGGCGGCGAGGTCGGCCAGGGCGCGGCTGACCGGGTGGGCGGGGTCGTCGGCGAGCGGCACGCCCCGGTTCAGCGAGAGCGGCACGTCCGCGCTGGAGGGCACGTGCGCGTGGGGCGGGGTGCCCAGTGCCCGTTCGACGTCGCCGGTGGTCAGCCCGACCGGCGAGCCGGACCGGTTGAGGGTGACGATCCTCCGCTCGGCGGGCTGGCCGAGCAGGTCCAGCGTCTCCAGGGCGATGCGGGTGTTCTTCAGCGTCAGCACGTCGGGCTCCGTCAGCACCAGCAGGTGGTCGGTCAGGTCGAGGGCGGCCAGCGCGGGGTCGGAGAAGTGCGGGGGCGTGTCGACGACGACGTGGTCGAACACGCCGCGGGCCAGCCGGAGCACCTCGCCGACCAGCGGCCCGGTGATCCGTTCGCCGTCGGTGGGGCGCGGCGGCGCCAGCAGCGTGTCCAGTCCGGGCCGGTAGGGGGTCAGCAGCGAGCGCAGGCCGGTCTCGTCGAGCCGGTCGGCCATCGCGACGGCGTCGGCCAGGCCGCGCTCGGGGGTCAGTTGCAGCGCGATCGCCACGTCGCCGAACTCCACGTCGAGGTCGACGAGCAGGACCCGGCGGCGACCGCCCGCGGCGAGCGTCACCGCGAGGTTGACGGCGATCGCGGTCTTGCCGCAGCCGCCCTTGGTGGCCAGCACCGTGACGATCCGCCCGGGCCGCCCCGCGGCGGTGCCGTCCGCCGCGCCCGCCTGCGCCGGTGCCGGCGCGCCGGTCCGGGACGCGGCCGTCAGCTGCCGCGACAGCTCCAGCGAGCGCTCGCACGCACGCCGTACGGCGTGCGGGTCGCGGGGGTCGGCGACCTCCCGCACCCCGGCGCGCAGCGCCTCCCGCAGCAGGTCGATGGGGGCGTCGGCGCGCAGCAGCACGACGCCGACGGCGGGGCGGCGCAGCCGCTGCTCGGCGGCGAACGCCGTGGCCTCGGCGCCGGGAGCGCCGGGGCCGACGACCACGAGCGTCTCGCCGGGGTCGGCGGCCAGGTGCGCGGCCAGCTCGGCCGCCGACCCCGCGGTCCGCACGGCCGGTCCCGGCAGCGCGGCCAGGTGCGCGGCCAGGTGCGCGGCCTCGGCGGGCCGCGGCTCGTACAGGACGGTCAACGCCTCCTCCTTCCAGGTCCGCGGGCCGGTCCGCGGGCGGGGCCGCGCGGTCCGGCCCCGGTTCGCGGGGCCGCCCGCGGGTCTCCGCCCCGCGGAGGGCCCGGTCAGCGGAACAGTGAACGGTTGTCGACTCCGGCGCCGGGGCCGACGTCGGTGGTGTCGGTGAGCAGTCCCAGGTAGAGGGTCCCGGTCTGGGCGGCGTGCACCAGCCGCTCGGCCTCGTCCTGGTTGACGGCCACGGTGACCAGCAGGGTCCGCTCCACCTCCTGGCCGGCCTCGGCGGCCTCGGCCGTGGCCGGGCGGGGGCCGACGGCCAGGACCTGGACGCGGGGCAGCAGCACGCGGGTGGCCCGGTTGGTGGTGCGGCCCTCGGCGAGCCTGTCGCCCGTGGGCACGCCCGGCTCGCCCTCGAGCACGTTGAAGGTGTCGAAGACGGCGACCTGGGTGCCGGGGCGGACGTATCCGGCGACGTCGGCGGCGGCGCTCAGCTCCACCGCGACCGCCAGCTTGCCCTCGGGGATCTCCAGGCCGCCGGCCGCGGGGCTCGGCGCGGCGAACATGCCGCGCAGCAGCAGCTGGCGCGGCTGCACGTCCGCGGTGACCCGCAGGGTGTCCAGGGCGGCGTCGAGCGCGCCCAGCGCGTCGGCCGGGACGGTCTCGGCGGGCACGCGCAGCTGCTCGGTGTAGCCGCCGGAGCGGATCCGCTCGCCGGTGGTCCCGGCCGGGATGCGCTCGGCGGCGACCAGTACGGTGACCGCCCGCTTGCCCTCCAGGGCGCGGGACTCGGCGCCGGAGACGTAGGCGAGCACCGCGGCGGTGCCCGCACCGGCCAGCAGCAGCGCGGCCAGCAGCAGCAGGAGGCGTGATCTCACCGGGCCTCCTCATCCGATGAGCGTCACGATGGACGCCCCCAGGTCGGGCCCGCCGAGACTGCCCCGCACGGGCATGAGGGAGCGGGTGAAGTAGCCGTAGACGCACTTGTCGGAGCCCTTGCAGTGCTCCTGGCCGGTCAGGCTCGACGGCGCGGAGGCGCCGGTCATGGCGTAGCCGGTGATGACGAACGGCGCGAACCCCTCGATGGTGTACATGGTGTTCTGCCCGCTGGCGGTGACCTCGCGGAAGACCGGCAGGTAGGTGACGGCGCGGTCGGCGCGGGCCGTCGCCAGCGCGGCGCGGCAGGCCTGGGAGGGCGAGACGCCGGGGTCGCCGCCGTAGGTGCCGCCGGCGGCCACGGTCACCGAGCAGGCGCCGTCGAAGTCGTCGAGCCAGCCGAACCCGCCGGGGCTGTCGCCGCCGGAGGGGCCGGCCGGGCAGGTCCCGGCGGTGGTGGTGTGCAGCCGGATGACCTGTTCGGCGGCGGCGGGGACGGCGGCGGGCGGCGCGGGCGCGAACGCGGTCCCGTCCGCGGTGGCCGCGCGCCACTCGCACAGGGAGATGGTCAGGCCGAATCCGGTGGCCCGCAGCGGCGGGCCCCAGGCGGCGCGGGCGCAGGCCCGCACCTCGGCCCCGGCGTAGCCGTCGCGGCCGAGCAGCGTCCGGGCGAGGATCGGCGGGAGCAGCGTCTGCCCCCCGGCGGTCAGTGAGAGGGTGCGCACCTCGGCGTAGGTGGCGGTGGCGGGCACGTCGCCGAGGCAGGCGGTCAGGTCGTCGGCCTGCGGCGGGCAGGCGGGCAGGCCGCCGGTCCCGTTCCTCCCGGTCCGCCCGCACAGCTCCTCCACGGCCGTCGCGCCGTCGGAGGCGTTGGCGCCGGCGTAGCGGCGGGCCGTGGCGGCGGGCGCCGGCCCGCACAGGCCGGCGTCGCGGGCGCACTGCTCGGCGACGGCGAGGGCGGCGGCGTCGGCGCCGCTCTGCAGTTCCTCGCGTTCGGCGTACAGGCGGCCCACGTCGAGCACGAGGGCGCCCATGCCCAGCAGCACCCCGCCGGCCAGCAGCACGCACAGCAGGACGGCGACGCCTCCGGCGTCGCCCCGCGGCCGCGGCGGGCACGCCGGCCGGCGGGTGCGCCGCGCCGGCCGGGGCCGCGTCAACCGAGGCATGGCATGACTCCTCTGCCGGACAGGGTGATGGACCCGTCCAGGCCGCCGCCGAACATCGCGGCGAGTCCCGCCACGGGCGTGACGAACTCGAAGGAGTGGGTGACCTCGACGACGGCGTCGGCGTCGGGGGCGGGGACGGCCGGGCAGTCGGCGGCGGCGACGGTGACCGCCGGCAGGCTCCGGGCCGCCGAGAGCACGCGCGGCTCGGCGGGATGGCCGAGCGCCACGGACCGGGCGCCCTCCCGCGCGGCCTCGGTGAGGGTGATCTGGGCGTTGAACATCCGCCCGAAGTCGATGACCGCGAACACCAGGAACAGGATCACCGGGAGCATGAGCGCGGTCTCCACGGCGGCGGCGCCCGCCGCCGGGACCGCGGGAGGCGCGACCATGGATCACCGACCCGG
>NZ_BAAAUT010000113.1:0-8543 GCF_039534085.1 Planomonospora alba | reverse complement strand
TAGTCGAGAGTAATCGTCTCCACGTTCTGTGAGTGTCTCGGGCTTCAAATAACGATCGTTTTCGCAGATCATGAAATCGGCCTTGGAAGCGGCGCTCAGGCCGTCAAAACCCCTTCAGCAACCCCACCCCTTCAACAACCGTCGAAGGCCGTTTGTTGAGAGGATGGCGGGTGTGACGTCCCCTCCGCAGCCACCTGACGACCTGCTGCCCGTCTTCCCCGCCCGAGCGAGATCCGCATCGGTTATGCCCGCGTCTCCACCGGCGGGTAGAAACTCCAGCGCCAGCTTGACGCCCTCACCGCGGCCGGGTGCCGACGCATCTTTGCCGACAAGAAATCCGGCAGAAGCGCCGAGCGGCCCGAGCTGGCCGCCTGCCACGCCTTCCTGACCGTCGGGGACACGCTGGTGGTGCCGTCGCTGGATCGCTACGGTCGCTCGCTGGCCGACCTGATCGCCATGGTGGGCGAGCTGCACCGCCGCGAGATCGGCTTCACCTCGCTGCACGAGAACCTCGACACCCCCACCCCGGGCGGGCGGCTGGTCTTCCACGTGTTCGCCGCGCTGGCCGAGTTCATCCGCGAGCTCATCGTCGCCGGGACCCGCGAGGGCCTGGCCGCCGCCAAGGCGCGCGGCCGCATCGGCGGACGGCCCACCGTGGTGACGCCGGAGATCCTGCGGGCGGCCCGGGACCCGCTGCCCAACCCCGAGCACTCGATTCGCCATGGGGCGGGTAGCCGTCGAGTGAGATCGGCCGCCCTGGAACCACGGGGTGCCCGTGGTCCCGCCCTTAATCGAGTCGAGCCGCTTGGCGGCTGGGGACGCGTTCGAGAGAAGACCCCCTTTACAGTGAGTTTCTGTGCTTTACGGAAGATCTGTGGAAATCAGCGCGCTCGACGAGGTGATTGCACAGGCTCGCCATGGTTGCGGCGGGGCGGTGGTGCTCCGGGGTGAGGCCGGGGCGGGCAAGACCGCCCTGCTCGACGCGGCGGCCGCGCGGGGTGAGGCGATGAGGGTGCTGCGGACCGGCGGCGTCGAGTCCGAGTCCGACCTGGCGTTCGCGGCGCTGCACCAGCTGCTGTGGCCGGTGGCCGGATTGCTCGATGCGCTGCCCGGGCCGCAGCGCGACGCCGTGCGAGCGGCCCTGGGGCACGCCGTCGGCGGCGCGGGCGACCGCTTCTTGCTAGGCGCCGGCGTGCTGTCGTTGCTGGTCGAGGCGGCCGGCCCGGAGGGCCTGATCTGCGTGGTCGACGACTTCCAATGGGTCGACCGGGCCTCGGCCGACGCGCTGCTGTTCGCCGCCAGGCGGCTGGGCACCGAACGGATCGCGATGTTGCTTGCCGTCCGCGGCGACGCTCCCGTCAAGGGCGTGCCGTCGACGGTGGGCGTGCGCGGCCTGCCCGAGGACGCCGCGGCCGAGTTGCTGGAGTCCCGGCACGGGCTGCTGGCCGCCCCGGTGAGACGGGAACTCATCACGCTGACCGGGGCTAACCCCCTGGCCCTGGACGAGATCGCCGCCCGGCTGACGCCCGCGCAACTCGCCGGCCGCGAACCGCTGCCCGACCCGCTGCCCGGCGGCGCGCGGCTTTTCGGCGACCGGGTGACCGGGTTGTCGGCCTCCGCCCGGCTGGTCGCCCTGCTCGCCGCCGTCGAGACCGACTTCGAGGTGGTCCTGCGTGCCACCGAGCGGCTGGCGGCCGGGGCGGCGGGGTCGGGGCCGGTGGCGTCGGTGGTGGCGGCCTTCGCCGAGCTGGAGGAGAGCGGGCTGGCCGAGGTGTCGGGCGCAGGCATGCGCTTCCGTCACCCGCTCATGCGATCCGCGATCTACGAGGCGGCCGCCCCCGCCGAGGTCCGCCACGTGCACGCCGTCCTGGCGGAGCTGACCGCAGGCGACCGTAGGGCCTGGCACCTGGCCGGAGCCGCCCTGGGCCAGGCCGAGCCGGTCGCCGTCGCGCTGGCGGAGGCCGCCGAGCGGGCTCGCGATCGCGGCGGGTACGGCGCCGCCGCCACCGCCCTGACCAGGGCCGCCGAGCTGACCCCCGAGCCGCGCGCCCGCGCCGTCCGGCTGAAGGACGCCGCCGTGGCGGCCTGGCTCGCCGGTCGGCCGGGACAGGCGGAATCGCTGCTGGCCGAGGCACGCGAAGGGGCCGGTGAGGACATCACGCTCGCGATGGAGATCGCCCGGCTCCGGGGCCGGTTCGAGCTGAACTCGGGCAACGCCGCCGAGGCCGTGCGGATCCTGGCGGCGGGTGACAGTCTGGACATGCTGGCCGACGCCGTGGAGGCGGCCTCCTACGTCGGCGATACGGCGGCCATCGTCGAGCTCGGCCGACGGGCGGCGGCGCACCCCGAGGGGTTCTTGCGGGACACGGTGGCTGGGATCGGGCTGACTCTGAGCGGCGACACTGCCGGGCCGGGCCTGCTGCGGCGGGCACTGGCACGGGCGGGCGAACTGGGGGATGCGGCGGGCTACCTCTGGGCGACGGCCGCGGCCAGCACTCTGGGCGAGTCGGATCTGGCGACCGAGATGGCCGAGCGGGCCGGGCGAGTGGCCAGGGTGTCGGGGATGACCGGGCAGCTGCCCGTCGTGCTGGAGTTCGTGGCGACCGCCGACCGCCTCGCCGGGCGGCTCGCGCGCAGCCAGGCCGTCTCCGAGGAGGGCCTGGCGCTGGCGCGGGAGGCCGGGTACGAGAACACGGTGGCCGCACACCTGGCCAATCTGGCGGTGCTGGCGGCTCTGCGCGGCGAGGAGGAGCCCTGCGAACGGCAAGCCCGCGAGGCGCTGGCCATCGCCCTGCCGCACCGGGTGGGACTGCGCGCGGGGGTGGCCGCGTACGCGCTGGCGATGCTCGAGTTGTGCCTGGGCCGCTACGCGTCGGCGCACGACCGTTTCCGGGCGATCGCGGTGGCGGGGCCGGGCGCGGGGCATCCGACCGTGGCGTGGCGGACCATGCCAGACCGGGTCGAGGCCGCGGTGGGCGCTGGCGACGAGGTCGGCGCGCGGGCGGCGCTTTCGGCCTACGAGCGATCGATCGAGCACGCCACGACGTCCGAGTCGCGCGCGCTGCTGGCTCGCTGCCGAGGCCTGGCCGAATCGGCTGAAGAGGCTTTCGGCGAGGCGCTACGGCTGCACACCAACCCGTTCGAGGCGGCCAGGACGGCCCTGCTGCTGGGTGAGCTTCTGCGCCGCGCGCAACGGCCGGGCCAGGCGCGAACGCATCTGCGGATGGCGTGGGAGACCTTCGAGCAGGCCGGCGCCCGGCCGTGGGCGCGGCGCGCGCAGGAGGAGCTGCGGGCGGCGGGCGAGACCGGCAGCGCCCCGCCCCCCAGCGTGCTCGACGCGCTGACCCCGCAGGAACTGCGCATCGCGGGCTTGGTCGCCGACGGGTTGTCGAGCAAGCAGATCGCCGCCCAGCTCTTCCTGAGCCCGCGTACGGTCGAGTACCACCTGTACAAGATCTATCCCAAGCTGGGCATCGGCTCCCGTACGGATCTGGCGCGGCTAGTAGTTCTACAGAAGGCGCCCGTAGCCGCAGACGACATGCTCTGAGGCATGCACAACGTGACCATCTGGAGTGAAGAGTTCGGCGCCGAGACGGACGCGCCGATCCTGTTGATCATGGGTTCGATGTCGCAGGGCATCCTGTGGCCGGACGAGCTCGTCGGCCGGCTGACGGCCGGAGGCCGCCGGGTGATCCGGTACGACCACCGCGACACCGGCATGTCGGGCACCGTGGACTTCGCGGCCGAGCCGTACACCTGGGACGACATCAAGAACGACGTCTACCGGGTGCTGGAGGCCCATGGCCTGGACAGCGCTCATCTGGTGGGCCATTCGGCGGGCGGGCTGCTCGGCCAGCTCATCGCCGTGGAGGCGCCGGAGCGGGTACGGTCGCTGACCGTCGTCGCCTCCTCGCCGCTCGGCGGCGGTGAGGGCCAGGTACTCCTGCGGGCCCTGACGGGCCAGCCGCAGCCCGAGGGCAGCCTGCCGGAGCCGGAGCCGGAGTTCGTGGAATTCTTCCGCGCGCTGATGACCGCCCCGCCCGCCCAGGACCGCCGCGCGCTGATCGACAGCATGATCGCCGAGCAGCGCGTGCTGCACGGCACCGGGCTGCCGTTCGACGAGGACGCGGCGCGCCGACTGCAGGAACGCATCTACGACCGGGCCCGCGACCTGTCGGCGGCGGCCAACCACCGGCTTGCCGCAGGGGCCGGCCCCGACTTCGAGCCGGTCGGCGAGCTGCACCGGGTGAAGGCGCCCACGCTGGTCATCGAAGGCAGCCACGAGCCGGTCAAACCGGGTCACGGCGCGATCATCGCCGAGCAGATCCCGGGGGCGCGGCTGATGATCGTGGAGGGGATGGGGCACACGCTGCCGCTGGAGACCCACCAGGAGCTGGCCGACGCGATCCTCACGCACACGGCCGAGTGAGGAAGTCTGTTGCAAGATCCCTGGGTTCCCGCCATCGAAGTGGCGGACCTGACTCAGCGCTTCGGTGCCGTGCTCGCCGTCGACCGGCTCAGCCTGAGCATCCCGCCGGGGATGTTCTACGGCATCGTGGGCCCCAACGGCGCCGGCAAGACCACCACGTTGATGGCCATGTGCGGGTTGCGGGAGCCGACCGCGGGCACGGTCAGGGTCACCGGTCATGATCTGCGCGCCGCGCGGGAAGCCGCGCTCGCCCAGCTCGGCGTCATGATGGACGGCCTGTCCCTGCCCGAACGGCTGACCGCCACCGAGGTCCTGCGTTATAGCGCCGGGCTGCGCGGCCTGGACGACGGCTGGAGGGTGCGGGCGGGCGACCTGCTGGAGATCCTCGGGCTCGACGCGGTTTCGCGCACGCTGATCGTGGAGTACTCCACGGGCATGCGCAAGAAGATCAATCTTGCGCTGGCGGTACTGCACCGGCCCCGGGTACTCATACTGGACGAGCCGTTCGAGGCGATCGACCCGGTATCGGCCCACTCCATCGAGCAGGTGCTCAGGCAGTACGTCGACGGCGGCGGCACCGTGGTCCTGTCGAGTCACATCATGGACTTCGTGGAGCGCAACTGCCACCGGGTGGCGGTGGTGGCCGGTGGCCGGGTGCTGGTCGAGGGGCCGGTGGCGGAGGTGGCGGCGGGCTCGACGCTCAACGAGCGGTTCGTCGAGCTGGTGGGCGCCGATCCGGTGCGCCCGCTGGAGTGGCTGGCATGATCCGCACCTTGTTCGCGCTCAAGCTGCGCCTGTTCCGCAACGGCCCGCACAACGAGCGCGCTTTCAGCCTGGTCGCCGGACTGGTCTTGGCCGCCCTGGTGATCGCGAGCGCGTCATTGACCGCCGATGGCGTGATCCACGAGGGCTGGATCGCGGTGGTAGTCACCGTGTGGGGTGGCATGTGGCTGTTCGGGCCGCTGGCTCAGCCTCGCCATGATCCGTCGGTCATCTCGCGCGAGTGGTTGCGCAGCTATCCGCTGCGGCCGTGGCGGCTGGCGCGGGCCCTGTCGTGGACTGAACTGCTGGGCGTCGGCCCGCTGATCACGCTGGTGGGCCTGTCGTCGCTGGTGGTACTGGCCGCGCCGGGTGGCACGGTGGCGGTCGCGGCCGCCGTGGCCGCGGTGGTGGCCCAGCTGTATCTGCTCATCTGGACGGGCAAGACGGTGGCGGCGCTGGCGGCCTGGCTGCTGCAGACCCGGGCCGGGATGACGCTGGCCTCCGTCCAGACCGCGATCATGCTCGCGCTGTCGTTCGCCGGATGGGTACCGGTCGCGGCCTGGCTGCTGCCCCGTCTCGGCGAGGGGGACATCGCCCTGGTCACCCCTGCCGCCGGGCAGCCGCCCGAGCCGGTGATCGACGCGCTCGCCGCATGGCCCACCGGCTGGGGGTACGGCGCGGCGCTCGCCGCACGCGACGGCGCCGGGCCGGGACCGGTCCTGCTGCCACTGGCGGCGCTGCTGACCTTGGGCGCCCTGTTGCAGCTGTGCTGGATCGCGCTGACGGCTCGCGCCCTGCGCCGGCCGCCTCGCCGGACGAATCCGCGGCGGCCCGCCGCGCCGAGACGTGGGCTGTCCTTGCCGTTTGCGACGCCGCAGGTGGCCGCGGTCGCCTCGCGAGAGCTGGCCACCTGGCTACGGGACCCGGCTCGCGGCGTTGAGCTGCGCAGCGCCTGGCTGACACCGCTGCTGATGGCGCTCATCATCGCCTTCACCGACTGGAGCTGGGCGCTGCCCCTGGTAGGCCCGGCGGCAGCCGTGTTCGGCGCGATGGTTGCGATCAACACCTACGCCCTCGACGGCACGGCCCTATGGCAGCTCCTCACCACACCGGGTGCCCTCAAGGCCGACGTGCACGGGCGGATGGCGGCGTGGGCGCTGCTGTTCGGTCTGCCGTCCATTGCGCTGGCGGCTGTGCTGTGGGCCGCGACCGGTTCTCCCCTAGGAGGTGTCGCCATCGGCGGCGCCATCGCCGCGGCCGCGGCGGGCTGCGCCGGGGCGCCGCTGCTCGCGCTCGTGATGCCGGCCGTGGGCACCGACGCCCGCGATCGTATCTACCCGGGGCAGCAAGCGGGCGATCCGACGGGCGGACAAATGACGATCTTCCCTGTGGTCCTGCTGGCCGCGGTCCTGCCCGGCGTCATCGACGGTCCGTGGTGGGTGACCGTCCTCGTCGCCGCCGTTCTGGCCGGCGCCGTCCTGGGCGCGACACCCGCGCTCACCGTGCGCCTGCTCCAGCAGCGCGGCACCGGCCTACTGGAAGCGATGGCCACCCGCGACACCACAGCCCTGCGGGCAGCCGCCCGGGCAAAGAGCTGACTCGCTCAGCCGATGATCGGAACACCATGACACCTGCCCTCGATATCAGCGGGCTGACCAAGATGTTCGACGCCACCCGCGCCGTCGACGCGAAGGAGCATGGCAGCTGCCCCGGACAGATCGCCACGAAGACCGCCATCGTTATCCCTACGACTCCCTTGTACCGCGGCTCCACGGAGAAGCACCGCCGGAAATTAGCTATTCACCGTCAGTGCGGATCACTTCGGTCAACCGTGCAGACCACTCCGGAACTGACACCAGCGCCTTCAATAAACGATGGCGGCCTCAATGGATCAACGCATCACCGCTGTTCAAGATCTCAGCGTAGACCTACGCTGGACTGCGGTAGCGGTGGATCTTGCGAGGGCGGTCGTTGAGCTCGGCCGCGATGGCATCCAAGTCGGCCCAGTACTCCCGCAGACATCCCACAGCGCTAATACTCCAGTGGCACTTTGAGATCATGACTGGGATCTGCGCTGGTAGTGGCACCGGCGGGCGACGGCCTGATGACGGCGACGCCACCGTGGCTAGCGCAGAACCTCCTCGACCCCGCGTGGCCGGGCCAGGACGAGTACGGCCGGCAGACGACGGATCTCCGGCAGCGTCAACGGGACGCGCTGCGGATCGCCGCCCGGCCGGCCTGCGACCAGCACGGCCAAGAACACCAGCGCGAGCATGGCCAGCGTGATGTGCCGGTGCCGGCCGATCTGAGGTGCGGACCTGGTAGTGGTCCAGCCCGACCTGGCCCTTGGCCGCCTGGAACGACTCCTCGACCGCCCAGCGGGCGCCCGCCACGCGCACCAGCGTCAGCAGCGGCACCGCCGCCGGAGCGTAGCAGCGGTAGAAGGCCAGTTCCCCGGTGGCCGGGTGGCGGCGGATCAGCAGCCACCGGCACCCGCCGGCGCGGTCGGCGTCGTCGGTGTCGATGCGGGCCCAGGCCCACAGGTAAAAGCGCGGGCCCTTGGCGCCGGGCCCGGCGCTGTAGCGGTGCCAGTGCCCGTCGGCCGCCAGCGTGGCGGCCTGGGCCGCGGTGCGCTCGACGCCCTCCAGCGCCACGCGCCGGTTGCCGGCGATCGCCAGCACGTATCCCAGCAGGTGCTCCTCCAGGAAGGCGCGCAGATCCGGGGCCTGGCCGTAGACCTCGTCGCCGCTGACCCGGCGGGCGTCGGCTCCGGCGGCCAGGGCCGCGCCGATCATCTGGATGGCCAGGACGGACCTGGTGGCGAAGACGGCCTGATCGGTGATCGCGGCGGTGCGGCGGCGGGCGGGATCGGCCGGCCAGGTGCGGGCGGGCAGGTAGAGGCGCCGGTCGATGAGTGCGCGTCCCCGGGGCGTGGCGTAGGCGAGGAACACGCCGACCTGGCTGTTTTCGATCTTTCCTGCGGTGCCGGTGTACTGGCGCTGCATGGCCTGCGGGCCGGGCAGCCCGGCGTGTTCGGCCAGGCTCCAGCAGTTCTTGCGGTCCAGGTCGGCCGGCAGGCCGCGCACGTAGGCGGTCGCGGTACGGCGTGGCTCGACGCGGCCGAACCGGGTCGCGCCGCTTTTGTTGCCCACCAGCTCCCGGTCGCCATCTACCAGCGTCCAGGAACCGATCAGCTCGTCCGGCTCCCACTCGGTCCGCACCCGCGCCCCTTTGCTCGATCACCGAATCCCCGACGGACGAGGGTCACGATCAAGGAGCGGACGTCCACTGCCGGAAGGTATGCGGCACCTGTGATGGTTACGTACCGAAACCGAGATATTGCTTGAAGCTG
>NZ_BAAAUT010000112.1:0-8831 GCF_039534085.1 Planomonospora alba | reverse complement strand
GGATCGACGTGGTCGGCGGCCTGCTGCTGGCCCTGGCGCTCGGCCTGCTCGTCGCCGGCCTGTACAACCCCGACCCGGGCACGTCCGTGCTGCCCCCGTGGGGCCTGCCGGCGATCATCGCGGGGGCCGCGGCGGGCGTCGCGTTCGTCGCCTGGGAGGTACGCGCCCGCACTCGGCTGATCGACCTGGCCGGGGTGGCGCGCGGGCCGTTCCTCGCCACCCTCGCGGTCAGCCTCCTGGCCGGATCCGCGCTGCTGGTCACCCTCGTGGACGTGCAGCTGTCGGCGCAGACGCTGCTCGGTCTGGGGACGCTGGACGGCACGCTGGTGCTGTCCCGCTTCCTCGTCGCGCTGTCCGTGTCCGCCCTGCTCGGCGGGGTCATGGCCCGCCGGTACGGCGAGCGCCCGGTCACGGTCCTCGGGATGGCGGTCGCCGCGGCCGGCTACGTCCGCATCGGCCAGTGGCCGCTCGACCTGGCCTCCGCCGGGTACCGGATGGACGCCGACCTGATCACGGCCGGCCTGGGTCTCGGCCTGGTCATCGCGCCGGTCTCCTCGGCGGTGCTGCGCGCCGTGCCGTCCGACCGGCACGGGGTGGCCTCGGCCGCGGTGGTCGTGGCGCGGATGATGGGCATGCTGCTGGGCGTGGCGGCCCTGTCCGCCTGGGGTTTCCACCGGTTCCAGTCGCTCACCGCCCACCTGGACACGCCGCTGCCGTTCGGCGTCGAGGCCGACGTCTACGCGCGGCGCCTGGCGGAGTACGAGGCGCGGGTGAAGGCCGCGCTGCACACCGAGTACAGCGAGATCTTCCTGATCACCGCGGTCCTGTGCGCCGTCGGAGCGCTGGCGGCGCTGTTCCTGCCGCGCCGGGCGGGCGCACGGGCGCCGGGGTGACCTCCGGCCCCGCTCACCCCGGCGGCACCGCTCACCCCGGCGGCGCCGGAACGGCCCCGGTCAGCAGGTCGAGCGCGGCCGCGGTGGCGTCGTCGGCCGGCAGGTGCACGATCAGGCGCTGCTCGTCGGTGTCGGGGATCTCCAGGCTCTCGTAGGCCAGCAGCAGCTCTCCCGCCAGGGGATGCGCCCACCGCTCGACGCCCGTGCGGCCGGGCAGGGCGGCCGGGGCCGCGAAGCGGTCGCCGAAGGGGGGACCGGCGGCGGCGGTCAGCTCCTCGGCGAGGGCCGCGGCGTGGCGGTCGCCGAGGGCCGCGGCGGCCCGCAGGCCGGCTGCCCGCGCGTCGGCGACGCGGTCCCAGTCGGGGAAGGCGGCCCGTGCCCGGGCGTCGGTGAAGACGAACCTGGTGAGGTTGGGCGGACGGGCGTCCAGCAGGCCGACGGGGCCCGCGAGCCGCTCGTAGCCGGCCGTGCGGGCGAGTATCCCGCCCAGCCGGTCGACCACCAGCGCCGGGGCCGGTTCGAGCCGGTCGAGCAGCGCCCTCACCGTGGGGCGTACCGAGTGGGGCCGCGGCGCGCCGCCCTGGCAGGAGCCGCCGGTCACCGTCTTGACCAGGCGGTGCAGGTGGACCCGCTCGTCGGCGGAGAGGCCCAGCGCGTCGGCGAGCGCGGCGAGCACCTCGGCGGAGGGGCGGCGGTCGCGCCCCTGCTCCAGGCGCGTGAGGTACTCCACGCTGACTCCGGCGAGCGTGGCCAGCTCGGCGCGGCGCAGCCCGGGGGTACGGCGGCGCGGCCCGCCGGGGAGCCCCACGTCGGCGGGGGCGACGGCCTCTCTCCGGGCGCGCAGGAACGCCCCCAGCTCGTTGTCTCCCATGGGGGGAGTCTACGCGGCGCGCGCCGCCCCGCCGTGATCATGGCCCTGCCGGGACCAGTCTCACCGCGGCCTCCCCGGGCCGCGCCCGGCCCGGCAGTCTCGGATCCATGAGCGTGTTCACCGATGATGAAGTCGCCTACCTGACCGGTCAGCCGCTGGGACGGCTCGCCACGGTCGGCCGCGACGGCAGACCCGCGGTCAGACCCGTGGGGGTCATCTACGACCCCGAGACCGAGGCGATCGTGATCGGCGGGGTCGCCGGCTCCGGCATGGCGGGGAGCAAGAAGTTCCGCGACTCGCGGCACAACCCCGACGTGGCGTTCGTCGTCGACGACCTCGCGGCCGTGGATCCGTGGACGCCGCGCGGGATCGAGATCCGCGGGCGCGCGGAGACCCGCACCGAGGGCGGGGAGCGGGTGGGCGAGCGCCTCGGCGCGCCGTTCCCGTTCGACCCCGCGTGGATCCTGATCCGCCCGCGGCGGATCCTGACCTGGGGCATCAGCACCGGCTCCTTCGAGATGTCGGCACGCGACGTGCCCTGAGACCGCAGGTGCCCCGGAGCCTCACCGCCCGCCGGGACCTGCCGCGGCGGTCCGGGAGCGGCGGGGCCGGGGACCGCTCGCCCCGAACACGACCGATCCTGAAAGGACCCTCCTTGCGTTACCGACTGCTGGGCCGGACCGGCCTGCGGGTGTCGGAGCTGTTCTTCGGCGCGATGACCTTCCACGAGCGCGGCGGCCCCGAGGCCGCGCAGGAGTACCGCGCCATGCTCGACGCCTACGCCGACGCCGGGGGCAACGTCGTCGACACCGCCTCGGCGTACGGCGAGAGCGAGGACGTCCTCGGCGGGCTCCTCGCCGGCCGCCGTGACCGCTTCGTCGTCTCCACCAAGTACACGCTCTCCCGCGACCGCACCGACCCGAACGCCGCCGGCAACCACCGCAAGAACCTCACCCTGTCGCTGGAGCGCAGCCTCCGGCGGCTGCGGACCGACTACATCGACCTGTACTGGGTGCACATCTGGGACCGCCACACCCCGGTGGAGGAGACGATGCGGGCGCTGGACGACGCCGTGCGCGCCGGGAAGATCCTCTACGTGGGCGTCTCCGACGCCCCGGCCTGGCTGGTCGCCCGCGCCTGCACGCTGGCGGAGTGGCGGGGCTGGACGCCGTTCGCGGGCCTGCAGGTGCCGTACAACCTGCTCAGGCGCGACATCGAGCGGGAGCTGCTGCCGATGGCCGAGGCGTTCGGGATGAGCGTCGCCGCCTGGGGACCGCTCGCCGGCGGGGTGCTGTCCGGGAAGTTCACCGGACCGGGAGGAGCCGGCGGGGCCACCCGGGTCGACCCCGGTTCCCTCACCCCCCGCGACCACGCGGTCGCGCGCGCCGTACGGGAGGTCGCGGGCGAGCTGGGCGCGACCCCGGCCCAGGTGGCGATCGCCTGGACCCGCGCCCGCTCCGCCGCCGTACACCCGATCATCGGCGCGCGCGACACCGCGCAGCTCAAGGAGAACCTGGGCGCGGCAGGCCTCGTCCTCCCCGGGGAGGCGGTGCGGCGGCTGGAGTCGGCGGCGGAGTTCGCCCTGGGCTTCCCCGGCGACTTCATCGCCGAGTGCGAGGCCGACCCGTGGGTGTTCGGCGAGGCGTACGCGAGGACCGCCGCCCGGCCGTAGACCGTACGGCCCGGCGGGCGCCGGGCCGTACGGCGGCGGTGTCCCCGGCGGTGCCGCGCGCACCCCCCGGGTGCCGCCCGCGGCGCCGCCGCTTGCCGTCGCTGCTACTTCTTCTTCTGGGCCTGCTTCTTCTCCCGGATCCGCATCGTGACGTCGATGGGGGAGCCGGCGAACCCGAACTCCTCGCGGATCCGGCGCTCGATGAAGCGGCGGTAGGTCTCCTCCAGGAACCCCGAGGTGAACAGCACGAACTTCGGCGGCTCCGTCGACGCCTGCGTGGCGAAGAGGATCTTGGGTTGCTTGCCGCCCCGCACCGGCGGCGGGGTCGCCGCGACCAGCTCGGACAGGAAGGCGTTCAGGCGGGCCGTCGGCACCCGGGTGGACCAGGACTCCAGGGCCCGCTCGATCGCCGGGACCAGCCGGTCCACGTGCCAGCCGGTCTTGGCGGAGATGTTGACGCGCAGCGCCCACGGCACGCGGACGAGCTGCCGGTCGATCTCCTTCTCCAGGTAGTAGCGGCGGTCCTCGTCGAGCAGGTCCCACTTGTTGAACGCCACGACCATGGCCCGGCCCGACTCGATCACCAGCGAGATGATCCGCAGGTCCTGCTCGGTCAGCACCTCGCTGGCGTCGATGAGCACGACCGCCAGCTCCGAGCGCTCCAGGGCGCTCCTGGTCCGCATGCTGGCGTAGAAGTCGGCGCCCTTGAGCTCGCGGTCGCGGCGGCGGATGCCGGCGGTGTCCACGAAACGCCAGGTCTTCCCGCCGAGCTCGATCAGCTCGTCGACGGGGTCGCGCGTGGTGCCGGCCATCGGGTCGACCAGGACGCGCTCGCTGCCCGCGAGCTTGTTCAGCAGCGAGGACTTGCCCACGTTGGGCTTGCCGAGCAGCGCGATCCTGCGCGGCCCCCGTTCGGCGCCGAAACGCTGCGGCGGCGTCTCGGGCAGCTTGTCGAGCACCACGTCGAGCAGGTCGCCGCTGGAGCGGCCGTGCAGGGCCGAGACCGGGTGCGGCTCGCCCAGGCCGAGCGACCAGAGCGCGGCGGCCTCCAGCTCCATCTGCTGGTTGTCGACCTTGTTCGCGGCCAGGATCACCGGCTTGCCCGAGCCGCGCAGCACATGGCCGACGATCTCGTCGGAGTCGGTCACCCCCACCGCGGCGTCCACCACGAACAGGATGACGTCGGCCAGCTCGGCCGCGATCTGCGCCTGCTCGGCGATCCGCTGGGCCATGCCGGTCGCGTCGGGGTCCCACCCGCCGGTGTCGACCACCGTGAAGCGGCGCCCCCGCCAGGTGGCCTCGTAGGTCACCCGGTCGCGCGTCACGCCGGGCACGTCCTCCACGACCGCCTCCCGGCGGCCGATGATCCTGTTGACCAGGGTGGACTTGCCCACGTTGGGCCGGCCCACCACGGCCACCACCGGAAGCGGGCCGGAGTCCGGCGCCTCCTCCTGCGAGCTGTCGTCGGTACCCAGATCGGCGAGCTCTGCGTCGATCCAGCCGCGGTCTTCGTCGTGTTCCGTCACGCCTTTTCCTTGATCACACGTAGGACCTCGGCGATGACCTCATCGAGGTTCAGCGCCGTGGTGTCGAGTTCGACGGCGTCGGCCGCCATCGCCAGCGGGTCGGTCTTCCTCGTCGAGTCCAGGGTGTCGCGCCTGGCCATCGCGGCCTTCTGCGCCTCCACCGTGGTGCCGGCCAGCTCCGCGCTGCGACGGGCCGCCCGGGCGTCCGCGCTCGCGGTCAGGTAGATCTTGACCGGGGCGTCCGGCGCGACCACGGTGCCGATGTCCCGGCCCTCCACGACGATGCCGCCCGCCCCGATGATCTCCCGCTGCTCGGCGACGAGCCGGCGCCGCACCTCGGGCACGGCGCTGACCGCGGAGACGGCCGAGGTGACCTCGGCCGTGCGGATGGGCCCGGCCACGTCGGTCCCGTCCACGGCCACCGCCGGAGCGCCGGGGTCGGTCCCCATCGTCAGGACCGGCTCCAGGGCCCGGGCCGCGATCGCCGCCGGGTCGTCCAGTGCGACCTCCTGCCGGAGCATCCACCAGGTGACCGCCCGGTACATCGCACCGGTGTCGAGATAACGCAGCCCCAGCGCCCGTGCGACCCCGCGCGACACGCTCGACTTGCCCGACCCCGAAGGCCCGTCCATTGCGACGACCAGTCCGGTCACCGTGTTCATCTGTGGCTCGCTCCGCTCGTGGACGCCCCGCGCCGGACGGACCTGCGCCCGTGCCCGCGGGGCGGCTTACCGCCCGTTTGAGTTGTCCGTACGAGGCTACCGGGAGTCCGGAGCCGGCCGCGCACCGAGCGTCAGGGCAGGTGCCACCCGTGGGCGCGCAGCGCCCGCACCAGGGCGTCCACGGCCTCCGGCTGCACCGACAGGTCGGCGGCGCCCAGCGGCAGGCCGGGAGCGTGCTCCAGGCGGACGTCCTCGATGTTGACGCCGGCCGCCTGGGCCACCTGGAACAGCCGGGCCAGCTCGCCCGGGCGGTCGCCGATGATGACCTGGACGGTCGCGTAGTCCCGCGCCGGGCCGCCGTGCTTGCCGGGGATCCGGCCGGTGCCCGCGACCCCGCGCCTGAGCAGGTCGGTGACCGTACCCATCCCGGGGCCCGTCTCCGCGCCCGTCACGGGTCCGGCCGCCGCGGCGGCCGGGGCGCCGTCCCGCGGAACCGCCCCGTCCGCCGGAGCCTCCGGCGCACCGGCGGCGGCCCGCAGGCCGGCCGCGGCGGCGGCCAGGTCGGCCGCCACCGCCTCCAGGACCTCGGCCACCGGGAGCGCGTTGCCCGACAGGATCCCGGTCCACAGGCCCGGGTCCCCGGCGGCGATCCGCGTGACGTCCCGCACCCCCTGCCCGGCCAGGCCCAGCGCGGTGGCGGGGGCGTCGGCGAGCCGGGCGGCCACCGCGGCGGCCGCCACGTGCGGGGCGTGCGAGACGAGGGCCACGGCCCGGTCGTGCTGGACGGCGTCCACCTCGACGGCCTCGCCGCCGCAGAGCTTGACCAGTCCGCGCAGGACCTCCAGCGCGTCGGGCGAGGTCTCCTCCGTCGGGCACAGCGCCCACGGGCGGCCGAGGAACAGGTCGGCGCGGGCCGCGGCGGGACCGGAGCGCTCCCGCCCCGCCAGGGGGTGCCCGGCCGCGTAGACGGACAGGTCGCAGCCGAGCCGCCTGGCCTGCCGGATCGGGAGCGCCTTGACGCTGGCCACGTCCGTGTAGAAGCGCGCGGCCCCGGCCCGCTGGAGCTCCGCGAGCCGCTCGGCGACCACGGGCGGCGGGACGGCGACGACCGCCAGGTCCACCGGCCGCCCGGGGTGCCACTCCGCGTCCGCCGGCAGGTCGGCGGGGCGGCCCGGGGTCCACTCGACGCCCGCGCCGAGCTCGCTGGCCAGCCGTACGGCCGCCGGGTCGCGGTCGGTCAGGTAGACCGTGACGCCGTGCTCGCGCAGGGCCAGGGCGACGGAGGTGCCGATCAGGCCCGTGCCGACGACGAGGACGGACTCCAGGCCGCTCATGTGTCCTCCCGGGACGTGGTCGCGCATGAGGGAATCATTGGGCGATGTCCACCCTCAACGCCACCGCGCCACGCAGGTAGACGTGCTGGATCTCCTGTCGGGGCCTGTCGGTCTCCACGTGCGCCATCAGCCGCACGACGTGCGGCAGCGCGCCCGGCACGTCGATCTCGGTGCAGCAGATCAGCGGCACGTCGTGGAAGCCGAGCTTGCGGGCGGCCAGCGCGGGGAACTCCGCGTTCAGGTCGGGCGTCGCCGTGAAGATCACGCTGATCACGTCGTCGGTGGTGAGCCCGTTGCGCTCCATCACCTCGGTGACCAGCTCGGTGACCCCGGACAGGATCGCGTCACGGTCGTTGCCCTCGACCTGGATCGCACCGCGGATCGCCCGCACCATCGTCGTTCCTCCGTACTGTTCACGCCGGATCGCCCGTCGCGATCCGGCGTGTCCCGAACGTCTGCATTCAGGAAGATTACAGTCCGACGGCGGCGTACAGCTCTCCGACCTCCCTGGTCGTCAGCGCGCGCACGGTGCCCGGCTTGAGGCGGCCCAGCTTCACCGGGCCGAACTCGATGCGGGCCAGGTCGATGACCGGGTGCCCGACCTCCTCCAGCAGGCGGCGGACGATGTGCTTGCGCCCCTCGTGCAGGACGATCTCGACCAGAGACTGCTGCCCGTGCTCCTGCACCACGCTGAAGGAGTCGACCCTGACGACGCCGTCCTCCAGCTCGACGCCCTTCTTCAGGCGGCGGACCAGGTCCGGCTTGATCCGGCCGGGGACCTTCGCCCAGTACTTCTTCTGCACGCCGTAGCTGGGGTGGGTCAGGCGGTTGGCCAGCTCCCCGTCGTTGGTGAGCAGGATCAGGCCCTCGGTCTCGGTGTCGAGCCGGCCCACGTGGAACAGGCGCTCGGAGCGGTCGGCCACGTAGTCGGCGAGCGACGGGCGCCCCTCGGGGTCGGACATGGTGCTGACCACGCCGATCGGCTTGTTGATGGCGAAGTAGACCAGGTCGGGCATGGTCGGCAGGCGCTTGCCGTCCACGTGGATGACCTGCTTCGTCGGGTCGACGCGGGCGCCGAAGCGGCGGACCACCTGGCCGTCGACCGTCACCCGGCCCTCGCCGATCATCGCCTCGCAGGCGCGCCGGCTGGCCACCCCCGCCTGGGCGAGCACCTTCTGCAGCCGGACGCCGTCCGGGACCTCGGTGGTGTCGCGCTCGTCGGTGTAGTCGTCGCCGTAGAAGTCGAAGTCCCGCTTGGGCTGGCGGGCGGTCTTGAACCTGTCGTTCTCGATCGTGCCCGGCCGGCGCCCGGCCTTCGCCGCGGGGGCGCGGTCCGGGGCGGGACGGCCCCGCTCGGGACGGCTCTGGCCGTACCCGGAGCGTCCGCCGCCGATCGTCTGGATCTCGTCTCGGCGGCCGCCGGCCCTGCCGTACCGGCCGCGCGAGCCGCCTCGCTCCTCCCGGCGGGGGGCCTCGACGCGGAAGTCCGGGCGGTCGTCGCGGTGCCCGGAACCGGCCCGGTCGCCGCGGAAGCCGCGGTCGTCGCGAGAGCGGAAGCCCCCGCGCTCGCCCTCGGACGGCCTGCCGTACCGGCTGCGCGAACCGCCCCGCTCCTCACGGAACCCGCCCCGCTCGTCCCGACGCGGGCCCTCGGCGCGGAACCCGCCCCGCTCGTCCCGACGCGGACCCTCGGAGCGGAAACCGCCCCGGTCCGCCCGGAACCCGCCGCGCTCCTCACGGAACCCGCCCCGCTCGTCCCGACGCGGACCCTCGGAGCGGAAACCGCCCCGGTCCGCCCGGAACCCGCCGCGCTCCTCACGGAACCCGCCCCGCTCGTCCCGACGCGGACCCTCGGAGCGGAAACCGCCCCGGT
>NZ_BAAAUT010000111.1:0-9325 GCF_039534085.1 Planomonospora alba | reverse complement strand
CTGCTCCATCCGAGGGGCCCGGTTCCTACCGGGCCCCTCGGCCTTTTCCCGGAAAGAGATCCGAGGGAACGCGGCCGCTCCCCGGCCCGCCGACGGCGCTCCTCCCCGGTCGGCCTGACGGTCTGTGCGCCGGGTCCGGCGCGCTCCCGGGCCCTCCGGGCCGCCGCTCCGCGCTTCTCACCGTCTCCGGAGGAGGACACGACGAAGGGGGCCCCGGGCGCGGGGCCCCCTTCGTGTCGTCCGCGCTCCCGCGGCCCGCGAGGCGCCTGCGCTCACGCACCCGCCCGGGCGGCGTCCGCGCCCGGCCGGAACCGGACGAGCCGGGCCGCCGGCGGCCGGGGCCGCCGCCCCCGGCTCACTGGTGAGCGGGCTCGCGCTCCTCTGAGGGCTCGTTGCCGCGGTCGGGGACGAACCGGTAGCCGACGTTGCGGACCGTCCCGATCAGCGACTCGTACTCGGCGCCGAGCTTGGCGCGGAGCCGCCGGACGTGGACGTCCACGGTCCGGGTGCCGCCGAAGTAGTCGTAGCCCCACACCTCCTGGAGCAGCTGGGCCCGGGTGAAGACCCGGCCGGGGTGCTGCGCGAGGTATTTCAGGAGCTCGAACTCCTTGAAGGTCAGGTCGAGGGCGCGCCCGCGGAGCCGGGCGGTGTAGGTGGCCTCGTCGATCGCCAGGTCGCCGCTGCGGATCTCGTCGGGCACCTCCTCCGCGGCGGACATGCTCATCCGGCCCACGGCCATCCGGAGCCGCGCCTCGACCTCGGCCGGGCCGGCGGTGTCGAGGACGACGTCGTCGGCTCCCCACTCGGCGGTCATCGCGGCCAGGCCGCCCTCGGTGACGATCACCAGCAGGGGGCAGTCGAGGCCGGTCGTCCGGAGCAGGCGGCACAGGCTCTTGGCCTGAACCAGCTCGCGGCGGGCGTCGACGAGGACGGCGTCGGCGGGCGGGGCGTCGATCAGCGCCGAGGCCTCCGCGGGCGCGACGCGGACCGAGTGCAGCAGCAGTCCGAGGGCGGGGAGCACCTCGGCGGACGGCTGCAGGGCATTGGTAAGAAGCAGGAGGTTGCTCACGTGCACTCCTTCGCCGGGCTCAGTGGCAGGCGGCCGTGCGGAGTTCGCCCGGTGCGTGTGCTCACGGTCGCCTCCTTCCCGCGTCGTGCCGGCGACAGCCGTACAAACACGTAAGGACCCGGGGGCTACGTCGCCCAGGTCCTTAGGCGAGGATATCCGAGAAGGGGTGAGCGTCCAGCGAACGTCCACCTGCTGAACACCTGTTCCCCCGGTGGATGCGCCGCAATCATCCGTTCACCCTTCGTAGACGACGAGGAGTTGGTCGAACGATGGCCAGGGGCATGATCCGCTACTGGGCGGCGGCGAAGGACGCGGCGGGCGTCCAGGAGGAGCCTTTCGACGCCGAGAACCTGGCGGAACTGGTGGTGAACGTCACAGCGGGCCGCGACGAGCTGGCCAGGGTGGCGCGCCGCTCGTCCTTCCTGGTGGACGGGCACCCGGTGGGCACCCGGGCGCACGAGACGGTCGTGCTCGCCGACGGCGCGACGGTCGAGGTGCTCCCGCCCTTCGCGGGAGGCTGACCCGCGCGGGACGGCCCGGTTCTCCGCGAGATTGCCGGGGACGCGCCGCGGTGGCAATCTGGCCACGTCCGGGGAACGGGGCCGAACGACGGGAGTCGGATGCGCAAGCTGCTCGTTTTTCTGATCCTGCTGCTCGTGCTCGCCGGGGTCCTGGACCGGGTCGCGGTCGCCGGGGTGGAGAGGGAGATCGCCGCCCGGGCCACCGCCCGCTACGACCTGGCGTCCCCGCCCGAGGTGACCATCCACGGCGTCCCGTTCCTGACCCAGGCCGTCGCCGGGCGCTACGACGAGGTCGAGGTCGCGGTCGGCCCGATGACCGTGGCGGGCGTCCGGCTGTCCGGCGTGGACGCCACGCTGTACGGGGTCACCGCGCCCCTGGCCGACCTGGTGACCCGCGCCGACCAGGTGGACATCCGCGCCGAGCGGGTGGTGGGCACCGTCGTGGTCGGCGAGGAGGCGCTGAACCGGCGGGCGCCCCGGGGGATCCGGGTGAAGGCCGGGCCGGGCGCCCTCGACGTCAGCGGGGAGATCACCTTCCTCGGCCGGCAGGTGCCCGCGGAGGCCAGGATGAAGATCCAGGTGACCGAGGACGGCCTGCTGCTCACCCCCGAGAAGGTCGAGCTGGGCGGCGGCATCACGGTGCCGGACCCCGAGCGCTTCATCCGCTACGAGATCCCGCTGGGAGACCTCCCCTTCAACCTGAAGGTGAGCGAGGTCGAGCCGGTGGCCGGGGGCCTGCGGATCACCGCGGAGGCGGCGGACGTCCCGCTGCGCGGCTGAGCGGCGGGCCGCTCCGCCGTGTCCGAACCGATCCGCCCCGCCGTACGTCATGAGGGTGTGAGCCACGCCGGAACCGCCGACGAGCAGCTCGTCAGAGCCCTCTTCGACGAGCACGGCGGGCCGCTCTACGGCTACGCGCTGCGACTGACGGGTGACCCGGGAAGAGCGGAGGACGTCGTGCAGGAGACCCTGCTGCGGGCCTGGCGCCACCCCGACGCGCTCGGCGGGCGCTCGATCCGCGCGTGGCTGTTCACGGTGGCCCGCAACCTCGTCTTCGACCAGCACCGGGCGCGCAGGGCGCGCCCGCCGGAGACGGGCGCCGAGGCGCTCGCCGCGGTGCCCGCCGAGGACGAGCTGGAGCGGGCCGTGGAGTCCTGGTCGGTCGCCGAGGCGCTGGCCGCGCTCCGGCCCGAGCACCGCGAGGTGCTCGTGGAGGTCTACTACCGGGGGAGGTCGGTGAAGGAGGCGGCGGAGACGCTCGGCATCCCCGCCGGGACGGTGAAGTCGCGCACGTACTACGCGCTGCGCGCGCTCAAGCTGGCGCTGGAGGAGCGGGGGCTCGCGCCATGACCATGACCTGTGACGAGGTACGGATGTCGCTCGGGGTCCACGCCCTGGGCGCGCTCGACGCCGCCGAGCACGCGCTCGTCGAGGCGCATCTCGCCGGGTGCGCCGGGTGCCGGGCGGAGGCGGAGGAGCTGGCCGGGGTCGCCGGCTTCCTCGGCCGGGTGTCGGAGGAGGACGTGGAGCAGGTGGCCAGCCCGCCGCACGCCGTGCTCGACCGGTTGCTGCTGCGCCGGGCGAGGCGGCGGCGGGCGGCCAGGGCGCTGCTCGGGCTGGCGGCGGCGGTCGCGGTGATCGGGGTCGGCGGGACGGTCTGGGTGACGGCCGACCGGTCCGCGCAGGACACGGTGACGGCGGCCTCCGCCCCGCAGAGCCCCTCCGGTGCCGCCGGGAGCGGCGAGCCGGGCGCCGAGGGGACCGCCGAGGGCCCGGCGGCCGGTGAGGACCCGGGGAGCGCCGGAGCCGCGGAGCCCGCCTCCGAGCCCGCCCCGGAGACCGCGGCCTCCGCCCTGCGCACCGCCTCTCCGCAGGCCGGTGAGGACGCCGCGGGCAAGCGCGAGTCCGCTCCGCAGCAGGCGGCGCCGGTGCCCGCGCCGAGCGGGAGCTCCGATCAGGCGCTGACGCTGAGCGACGCCGCGCCGCTGGTCGCCGAGGGCGGACAGGGGAGCGTCCGGGCGCGGGTGAGCGCCGCGCCGGCGGGCAAGGCCACCGCCGTCGAGGTCGTGGTCTCCGGAGTCGCCGCCGGCACCCGCTTCCGGCTGGACGTGGTCGCCGCCGGAGGGGGACGCCAGACGGCCGGTAACTGGACCGTGGACCGCGCCGCCTACGAGGAGTCGGGCCCCTTCCCGGGCTCGGTCACCATCCCGCCCGGGGAGATCGAGCGCTTCGAGCTCGTCACCGCGGAGGGGCGGGTGCTGCTGGCCGTCCCCGCCCGCTGAGCGCGATCCGGCCGGCGGTCCGCCGGACGCGCGGGCCGAAGGCCGGGCCGGTCGATGGAGCCGGGGCGGTCGCCGGGCGGCGCCGGGTGCGCGGGCCGGACGGGGGCGGTCGCCGGGCGGCGCCGGGTGCGCGGGACCGGCGGGCGGGCCGGGAATGCCGCGCCGGGGGCGGGTGTTGTCGTGCGCGATGACCGGGCTGACGGTGGTGGTCGTGACGCTCGCCCTGGCCACGCTCGCCGGCGTGGCGCTGCGGCGGCGCAGCGGCGTGCCACGCGAGGTGAGGGGCGACGTGCAGCGGTTGACTCCGGACGAGCTCGGTGCCGCGCTGGGCGAACGGGCCACCCTGGTGCAGTTCTCCAGCGCCTTCTGCCAGCCGTGCCGGGCGACCCGCCGGATCCTCGACGAGGTGGCGCGGATGGTGCCCGGCGTGGCGCACGTGGAGATCGACGCGGAGTCCCGGCTGGAGCTGGTCCGCGCCCTGAACGTCCTGCGCACCCCCACGGTGATTGTCCTCGACCGGTCCGGGTATGTGGTGAAACGTGCCTCGGGCCAGCCACGGAAGGCCGACGTGATCGGGGCGCTCGGCCTCGCCATCGAGGAGTGAGCGGGGCAGCCTACCGCTCTTGGGATGACCTTGTCTCAGGAATTGGACAGGGATGTGACAGATACCGGAACGCCGGGGTAATGTCATCGCCATGCACCCGATGACAGAGCTGCTGACGAAGCGGCGCGCGGTCGACTTCTGCCGCGTCGCCACCGCGCTCTGTCGCGCTTCCTGAGGGCGATCCCAAGCGGCTTCGGCCGCACTGATCTGCACGACCCTTCAGGAGCATCGCACGATGCAGGCTGATCCCAGAGCCCTCCGCTTCGCCGCGGCCGTCACCACCGTCGTCCTCGCGCTCGCCCTCCTCACGGGCAGCGTGTGGCCGCTGGCGGCCCAGACCGTGGTGTTCGCGCTGGGCGCCCTCGGCGCCTCGCCGTACGGGATGGTCTTCAAAGGGATGGTGAAGAGCCCTCCCAGGGAGTTCGAGGACGGCCGGCCGCCGCGCTTCGCGCAACTGGTCGGACTCGCCTTCACCCTGCTGGGCCTGGTCGGACACGCAACGCAGATCACGCCGCTGGCCCTCGGCGCCACCGCCGCGGCCCTGTTCGCCGCCTTTCTCAACGCCGCCTTCGGCTTCTGCCTCGGCTGCGAGATGTACTTGATCATTCGCCGTCTACTGCCCGCCGCAAGATAATCCCGGAGGATTCCATGAGCCGCTCCGCCGCCCTGGTGGACGCCGACTGGGTCGAGGCCAACCTCGACACCCCTGGTGTCGTTCTCGTCGAGGTCGACGAGGACACCAGCGCCTACGACAAGGGCCACATCCGTGGCGCCGTGAAGATCGACTGGAGGAAGGACCTCCAGGACCCGGTCCGCCGCGACTTCGTGGACCGTGAGGGCTTCGAGGCCCTGCTGTCCGACCGGGGCATCGCCAACGACGACACCGTGGTGCTCTACGGCGGCAACAACAACTGGTTCGCCGCCTACGCTTACTGGTACTTCAAGCTCTACGGCCACGAGAACGTCAAGCTCCTCGACGGCGGCCGCAAGAAGTGGGAGCTCGACTCCCGCGAGCTGGTGACCGAGGTCCCGCAGCGCCCGGCGACCCAGTACAAGGCCTCCGAGCAGGACCGGAACCTGCGCGCCTTCCGCGACGACGTGCTGGAGGCGATCGGCAAGCTCAACCTGGTCGACGTGCGCTCGCCCGACGAGTTCACCGGCAAGCTGCTCGCCCCGGCGCACCTGCCGCAGGAGTCGGCGCAGCGCGGCGGCCACGTGCCGACCGCCCGCAACATCCCGTGGTCCAAGGCCGCCAACGACGACGGCACCTTCAAGTCCGACGAGGAGCTGAAGGCCCTCTACGAGGCCGCCGGCGTCGACTTCGGCAAGGACACCATCGCCTACTGCCGCATCGGCGAGCGCTCGGCGCACACCTGGTTCGTGCTGCACGAGCTGCTCGACCAGCCCAACGTCAAGAACTACGACGGTTCGTGGACCGAGTACGGCTCGCTCGTGGGCGTGCCGGTGGAGCTGGGGGAGGCCCGCTGATGACGACCCAGGGTTGCGCCGCACCGGAGCAGACCGCCGCTCTTCCCGCCGGGATCGACCTGTCCAACCAGGCCGTGATCCAGGGCGTCGTGACGGGCACGGGCACCGCCTACGCCCGCCTGCTCGATCACTCCGGCGAGTTCACCGGTGAGGTCGTGGTCTCCGACGACGGCATCTTCCGCTTCTTCGCCGCCCCCGGTGACTGGACCGTCCGCATCATCGCGGGCGGCGGCGTCACCAAGGACATCCCGGCCCAGGCCCGCCTGGGCGAGGTCACGCAGCTGTCCGTGGCCGTCTGACCGGTGCCGTGGCCGTCCGGCCGCGTCCGGACGGAGTCGCGCGGCGAGGGCCGGCGCCCCCTCCGCCACGAGGGGACGCCGGCCCTCGCCGTACCGCCGGAACTCCCAGGGGGAGCGGTCGGCCGATCCCCTGCGCGGGTGCTCTCCCGCCGGGAGCGGCGGGTCCGCGCCCGGCGGGAAGGGGCCTGGCCTGCGCCGGGAGCGGCGTTCGGCTGTGGGGGGTGCCGGGAGATCGCTACGATTCGTCGGGTGTCCGGAACGTCTGCTGTGTCCTCGCCCCCGCCGCCCCCGCCCCCGGTGCGGGAAGACGCCCCCGGACGGGCGCCGGCCTCGCCCGCGGCATACTCGCTGCCGCTGCACACGCTGAGGATCCTCGGCTCCTGCGCGCTCTCGCTGCTGCTCTGGTTCTCCGCCGGGCGGGCGGTGCGCGCGGCGCTGATGTGGGCGGGCACCGAGCTGGCGCACGGCGACCACCGCCAGGTACGGCTGGTCGTCACCACGCTGGTCTTCACGCTGATCGTGCTGACCGAACTCGTCGTCTGCGTCGGCATGCTGCACGCGGCACGCGGCGCGCTCCGCGAGATCCGGGCGCGCAGGGCCGAGGGCGAGGCGGACGAGACCCTGTCCGGCGCGCTCAACCGGGCCGCCCTGCTCTTCGCCGCGATCTACGTGGCCTGGGGCTTCCACCGCGAGGACGCGCGGGAGTTCGTCTCCCTCGACGCCATGAAACGCATCGACCAGGACCTCCAGGGGGCGCTCGCCGGGGCCGAGGGCGAGGCCGGCACGATCCTCGTCGGGCTGGACGTGCGGGTCTCCGCCGCGGTCGCGGTGGCCGCCTACCTCCTGCGGACGCTCTTCGGCTGGTGGCACGCGAACGGCCGGGTGCGGGGCAGCGGGCTGCTCACGGCCTTCTTCGAGCTGGGCTTCGCCCTCTACGGCGCGAACGCGCTGTTCGCCTTCGCCGCGGAGCGGTCGGACTGGCTGGAGGACCGGGCCGCGGTGGCCGCGCTCAAGGGGTTGCTCGCGGACCTGGCGGAGGCCCTGCCCTGGTGGAAGGAGTTCTGGGAGGCGGTCGCGCAGGTGTGGCCGCTCCTGATGGAGGCGCTGGTCGAACCGCTCACCTGGCTGGCCGTCGCCGCGCTCGTCTACGGGGCCTTCGTCGGGGACACGCGGGCGGTCGTGCGGGGGACCGGCCTGGAGGCGGCGGCCGGCCGCGTGGAGCGCACGCACCCCCTCACCCGGTCGGCGCTGACCGGGGCGACGGCCGGCGTGCGGGACCGGTGGGTGCCGCCGGTGCACGCCTTCCGGCTGGTCACCCGCGGCGGCGCCGCGCTGCTCGGCCTGTTCTGCCTGTGCCACGTCGCGCTCCGGGTGGGCGCCGACTACGCCGACCGGGGCGTGCGGGCCCTGGTCGGCAGCGACTTCCCCTTCTTCTGGGCGCTCTTCGGCGGTCCGGTGGACTTCGTGCGTGAGCTGGTGGTGGGGGTGCTGACCGTCTGCCTGCTGGCGGCCGCGTTCGACATCGCGGCCACCCGGAGCCGCGCGTCGGGCCGGGCGCTCACCGGCTGAGCGCCGGGCGGCGCCCGCCGCACGGGCCGGGCGGGCGCTCACCGCGCGACACCGGACCGGCGTTCACCGCGCGGACACCGGCCGGGCGCTCACCGGGTGAAGACCAGGACCTGGTCCCGGGGCTCGGTCTTCTCGGTGCCGGCGCGCCCGACCTGCTCCGCCACGCTCTCGTCCCGCAGCGGGACGCGGATCGTGCTGGGCACGACGTGGACCTCGACGTCGTCGGCGATCTCCTCGGGCACCAGCCCGGCCGCCTCGTAGCGGTAGGGGACGCCGACCCGGAGCTCCGCCGCCTCCACCGGGAGGTCGCTGCCGACGATCGCCGTCTGCCAGCTGCGGCCGTCGGGGTGGACGAGCCTGACCTCCGGCTCGCCGCGCCGGACCAGTCCCTCGGCGTCCAGGGCGGTCCTGGTCAGTGTGATCTTCAGCCACGCCCGTCCGGGCCCGGCCTCGCCGAACTCCGGCACGCTGTCCGCCCGCTCGATCCCGGCCTGCCAGGACACGTGCATGAGCGTGCCGCTGCCGCCGGGCTCCACGGTGTGGTGGTGCAGGGCGGGGATGCCGGCCCGGTAGAAGCGGTAGCCCTCCCAGGAGGGGATCCCGACGGCCAGCGCCACGGCGACGAGCAGCGCGCCGAGCCGCAGCGCCGTACGGCGCCGCGGCGCGGGGGCGGTCCGTACCGCGCCAGCCTCCGGGGACGGCGCCCCCGCGGGGGCGGCCGCGGGGGAGGCCGGCACCGGCGCGGCGGGCGGCGGCTCCGCGGGGACGGCAGGGAAGGGCTGGGTCGAGGACCCCGGTGACTCGCGGGAGGGCCGGGGCACGGGCGGCCACACCTGCTCGTCGGGGAAGATCCTGCGGGGGCCCGGCTCCCAGGACGGCCCGAGGGCGGGCTCCGGGGCGGGACCGGCGGCCGGCGGAGGCGCCGGGGTGCCGGTCACCGCTCGCCGCCCAGGGGGTAGACGTCCCTGGCCTCCGCGATCAGGCGCTGCGTGCCCGCCTCGTCCAGGTCCAGGTCGACCTCTATCTCGGGCTGGTACGCCTCCCCGATGAACCCGTTGCGCAGCGGCAGCACGATCCTGGCCCCGTTCAGCGCGCCGACCGGGACCTCGAAGACCGCCACGCCGTCGGTCCACCAGCCCGGCTGGATGTAGGGGTGGGTGATGGTCAGCGAGGGGGCCACCTTGTCGGTGGCCTGGTAGCGCCTGCCGTCGTCGGTCAGGAGCACCGGCGTGCCGAGCCGCTGCGGCTCCCGGTGGGCGGTCGCCTCCAGTTCGACCACGACGAAGAGCCCGGAGGTGGTGGCCGTCGCGGTCGTGCCCGTCTCGTCGGTGGTCCGCACGGTCCGGGCGCCGTAGGCCGCCTTCACCCGGGCGGAGAAGCGGGAGGCGACGACCTCCTCGCCCAGGCCGCCGGTCCAGGTCAGCGGGGCGCTCCGCTCCTCGGCGTCCAGGGCGGCCGCCTGCAGCGCCACCGCCGCGGCGGCGAGGAGGACC
>NZ_BAAAUT010000110.1:0-9551 GCF_039534085.1 Planomonospora alba | reverse complement strand
CGGCCGCAACCGCGTCCACCTCGCCACCCCCACCACCGACCCCGCCACCCCCGCCACCCCCGCCGTCACCGGCCCCGTCACCGGCCCCGCCGCCGCACCCGCCCCGGACACCGCCGGCCCCGCCGCCGCCGAGGTCGGCACCGCAGCCTGAACCGGCCCGCGGAGGCCCGGGCCCGGCCCGTGGGGGCACGTGGCGACCGGCGCGGAGCACACATGAGAAAGGCTCAGTTTCCGAATCCCTTACCCGATGGGCGGGATGCCGGGTCGTATCCCGGCAGGACTTCTGAAGGGACATGCGCCGATGAACGACGCATCGGGCCGGCCCGCCTGGCAGGACGCCGCACCGGCCACCAGAACGCCGCGCCGCAGGGCGATCCTGCGCACCGTGGCCAACCTGCGGATCTCCCGCAAGCTGCTGCTGCTCGTGGCGCTGGGCTGCTCGGTCGCCGCGGTGGTCGCCGCGGTCGGTCTGGGCGGGCTCAGCAGCGTCGACCGGCAGGTGGAGGAGATCTACCGCGGCAACCTGGAGCCGTCCGCCCAGCTCGCCAAGATCAACTCAGCGGCGCTGCAGGTCCAGAACAACATCGCGAACCTCGCCCTGGCCGACGGGGAGGTCGCGCGCAAGTCCTTCCGCGAGGGCATCGCCGCGGCCGACGAGCAGCTCGCACAGGCGCTGGAGACCTACCGCACGTCGGTGAGCGACGACTCCCAGCGCGAACTGGTCGACCGGTTCGACATCTGGTGGACGGCCTACCACACCATCCTGGAGAACCGGCTGCTCCCGCTGGCCGAGTCCGGCGCGGCCGCCGACTTCCAGCAGGCCTACCTCGGTGACGGCCAGACCACCAGCACCAACGCGATGACGGCCCTCGACCAGCTGCTCCAGTACGAGCAGACCAGCGGCGCCGCCGCGGCCGCGTCGGCGCACGACGCGTACGGCACCGCGCGCACCGGCATGCTCGCCGCCCTCGTGGCCGGGCTGCTCGTCGCGCTCGCGCTCAGCCGGTACATCGCCGGCCTGATCGCCCGGCCGCTCCAGCGCATGCACGAGGTGCTGCGCGGCCTGGCCGCCGGTGACCTCACCCGCGAGGTCGAGACCGAGCAGCGCGACGAGGTGGGCGAGATGGCCCAGGCCCTGGCGGTCGCGACCGCCAGCACCCGCGACGCCGTCCGCGCGCTCGGCGAGAACTCCGAGGCGCTGGCCGCCGCCGCCGAGGAGCTCGCGGCGATCAGCTCCCAGGTGGGCGCCAGCGCCGGCGAGGCCTCCGGCCGCGCCGAGGGCGTGGCCGAGACCGCCCAGCAGGTCAACGCGCACGTGGCGGCGGTCGCCGCCGGCGCCGAGGAGATGGGCGCGTCCATCCAGGAGATCTCCCGCAACACCGCCGAGGCCGCACACGTGGCCTCGCGGGCCGTGGGCATCGCCGCGTCGGCGAACGAGACCATCGGCAAGCTGGGCACCTCCAGCGCGGAGATCGGCGACGTCGTCAAGACCATCACGAGCATCGCCGAGCAGACCAACCTGCTGGCACTCAACGCCACCATCGAGGCGGCCCGCGCCGGGGAGTTCGGCAAGGGCTTCGCGGTCGTCGCCCAGGAGGTCAAGGACCTGGCGCAGGAGACGGCCAAGGCGACCGAGGACATCGGCCGCCGGGTGCAGGCCATCCAGTCCGACACCGACGCTGCGGTCGCCGCCATCAGCGAGATCACCGGAGTGATCGCGCAGGTCAGCGAGTACCAGGAGACCGTGGCCGCCGCCGTCGAGGAGCAGGCCGCGACCACCCGGACGATGAGCCGCAGCGTGGCCGACGCCGCCACCGGCACCGGTGACATCGCCGCGAACATCAGCGGCGTCGCCGACGCCACCGACATGGCCAGCCAGGGCGTGGCCAGCACCACCGAGGCCGTCAGCGAGCTGGCGGGCATGGCGTCCCGGATGCGCACGCTCGTGTCGCGCTTCACCTACTGATCGGAGACGACGGACAATGCGCATGTATCGACGCGCGACGGCCGCGGCGGTGGCCGCGGCGGTCGCGACCACGCTCCTGGCCGGCTGCGGCCTGCTGCCGGGATCCGGCGACGGGACCGCCGCCGAGGCCGGGCCCGCGGGGAAGGTGGCGCTGCTCCTGCCGGAGCGCGCGGCCAGCCGCTACGACGCCGCGGACGCCCCGTACTTCTCCCAGCGGCTCAAGCAGCTCTGCCCCGGCTGCGAGATCGACTACCGCAACGCCGAGCAGGACGCCGCCGGGCAGCTGTCCCAGGCCGAGGAGGCCCTGGAGGAGGGCGCGAAGGTGCTGGTGCTCACGCCGGTCGACAGCGTCGCCGCCGCCGAGATCGTGGAGCTGGCCGCCGACCGCGACGTGCCGGTCATCTCCTACGACCGCCTGGTCCTCGACGCCCCCGTCGACTACTACGTCTCCTTCGACAACGCGAAGGTCGGCAGGCTGCAGGGCGAGGCGCTGCTGTCCGCGCTGGGCGACAGGGCGGACGGCGGCGAGATCCTGTGGATCAACGGCTCCCCGACCGACAACAACGCCACGCTGTTCAAGCAGGGCGCGCACGAGACGCTCGACGGCAAGGTCCGCGTCGCGGCGGAGTTCGACACGCCCGAGTGGAAGCCCGAGAACGCCAAGGCCTGGACCGCCCGCACGCTGTCCGGGCTGAAGGGGCGCGAGATCGTCGGCGTCTACGCGGCCAACGACGGCACGGCGGGCGGCGCCGTCGCGGCGATGAAGGCCGCCGGGCTGCCGGCCGTACCGGTCACCGGCCAGGACGCCGAGATCGCGGCACTGCAGCGCATCCTCGTCGGGCAGCAGCACATGACCGTCTACAAGGCCGTGCGCACGGAGGCGGAGAAGACCGCCGAGCTGGCGTTCACGCTGCTGAAGGGCGGCAGGCCGGAGACCGACGCCACCGTGGACAACGGCGCGGGCGCCGTGCCGTCCGTCCTGCTCGACCCGGTCACCGTCACCAAGGACACGATCAAGGAGACCGTGGTCGAGGACGGCTACGTCACCCCCGGTGCGCTCTGCGCCGGCTCCTACGCCGACGCCTGCTCGGCCGCGGGCATCGGCTGACGCCGTCCCCGCCGCGGGGTCCGGCGGCCCGGCCGCGCGCCGGCCGGGCCGCCGGTGCCGGTCCGGGGCCGGACCCCGGGCCGGCGGCCTCTCCTCCCGCCTAGCCGGCGATCCGCAGCGTCCAGCGGCGCGCCGCGTTGTCGTCGCAGGTGTACTGCACGGCCCGCAGGTTGTCGGTGGCGCGCGCGCCGCCGGCCACGGTCAGGCACTTGCCGGTCCGCATGTTCTTGATCTGGTAGTCGCCGTCGCCGCTCACGTCGGTCAGCCGCCACCGGTGCGCGGCGTTGTCGTCGCAGGTGTACTGCACGGCCCGCAGGTTGTTCACCGGCCGCGCGCCGTCGGCCACGGTCAGGCACTTGCCGGTCCGCATGTTCTCGATCTGGTAGACGTACGGGCTGGTCTGCCGGAGCGTCCAGCGGCGCGCGGGGTCGTCGTCGCAGGTGTACTGCACGATGTCGAGGTTGTCGGCGGCACGCGCGCCCTCGGCGATGGTCAGGCACTTGCCCGTCTGGTTGTTGCGCAACATCACCTTGTCGATCTCCGCGCTGGACAGCTCCCGCGGGTTGCCCGCGTGTCCCCGGTCGGAGACGGGCGCAACCTTGACGCCCGCGTCGCGGTCCGCGGCACCGTCCAGGTCGCCGCCGGTGTCGCGCACCCCGCCGTGCTCGTCATGGCGGTCCTCGCCACGGTCGTAGCGGTCGTCATGGCGGTCGTCGCGGTCATAGCGGTCGTCGTCGCGGTCGTAGCGGTCGTCGTCGCGGCCGTTCTCGTGGGCACCGGAGCCCTCGCCCTGGACGCCGTACTGCTCGCCGTACCTGTCGTGGTCGTACTTGTCGCCGTACGGGTCGGGGTGGCTGGTGGCGCTCATCGCGGGGTCGGCCTGGGCGGGTGCCATGGCCAGCAGGCCCGGGGCGATGAGGGCGGCCGCGGCGGAGGCCAGCAGGAGCCGGTGGGATCGGCGGGAAACAGCCATGGTGATGCCTTTCATGGTCGGTTCGGTGGGCACCGCGCGCCGGTGCGCCCGCCGTGCCGCCGCATGGGTGTCCGCGGCACGGCGGGCCGGCGGCTCCGGGGGCACGGCGGCCGCAGGTCGCTTCTCGCGGACTGCTGCGGACGGCCCCGCTCCGGGCGCGCGGCGTGGTGTTCCGCCAGAGAGGAGAACCGGCCCCGTCATGCACGGCGCGGGTGATCCCTGGACAGGGGCGGAACCCGCCCGAAGTCCTTCCCGCGGAGCGCCGCCCAGCCGACCGGCATAGCGAAAAAATGGCGATTCAATTATATAAGCCATTGATCATCATGTAATTCATGCATTTGTGGGCCTTTGCCGGTTTGAATGTCCCGAAAAACCTCGGGTCGCCACGGAACAAATCGCCACAAAATGCACAATTCAACCCCCAGCGAGAGAGATGAGTGCCCACGCCGTACCGCCGCCCGGCACCCGGCGCGCCCCTCCCGCGCGGCCCGGCCGGACCGCGCGGAGGCCGCACGGCGGAGGGGAGGGCCGGAGCGGGGGCCGGGACCGGCCCGGGCTCGGCCGTCGGCGCCGATCCGGGCCAGGAGGACCGGCCCGGGCTCAGCCGTCGGCGTCGATCCGGGCCAGGACCCGGACGGCGAGCCCCTCCAGGACCCCGGATTCACCGGGGCCGAGGGCGTCGAAGAACAGGTGCCGGACCGCGCCGACGTGATCGGGCGCGGCGGCGGTGATCGCCTCCCGGCCGGTCCCGGTGAGCACCACGTAGGCGCCGCGCCCGTCCTCTCCGCACTCCTCGCGGCGGACGAGTCCGCGCCGCTGCATCCGGCCCAGGTGGTGGGAGAGGCGGCTCTGCTCCCACTCGAGCGCGCGCTGCAGCTCGTACGGGCGCAGCCGGCCGTCCGGCACGTCGGTCAGGTGGACGAGGACCTCGTAGTCGGCCAGGGAGAGCCCGGAGGCCGCCTGCAACCGCCGGTTCAGCTCGGCGGTCAGCCGGCTCTGCATGCGCAGGTAGGCCCGCCAGGCGCGCTGCTCGTCGTCGTCGAGCCACCGGGGATCGCTCATCCCCCCATCCTAGCCGAATTTAATGATGTGTCATCTAATTTGCCGGCAGGTGGGATCGGGACCGCCCCGGCACGGCCCCCAGACGGCCCGGCCTCCGCGAGGCCGCCTCCGGGACGTCTCAGGACAGGGCCAGGAAAAGCTTCTCCAGCCGCTCCGGGGTGATCGGCGGCTCCTCGCCGGTCTCCCTCGCCAGCTGGCACTGCTGCAGACCGGTCGAGATGATTTTGAAGCCGGCCCGGTCCAGCGCCTTGGAGACCGCCGCCAGCTGGGTCAGCACCCGCTCGCAGTCCTCGGCGTTCTCGATCATCGCGATCACCCCGCCCAGCTGGCCGTGGGCCCGCTTGAGCCGGGTGAGGGCCTCGGCCAGGACGGTCGCGTCCATCCGCACGTTCTCCACCTCCGTGTCCAACATACCCGGGGGGGTAACCGGAGGGCTTGAGGCCCGGTCCCTCCCGCGACGCCCCTGCCGGCCCGGGCCCGGCCCGGCGTCGCCCGCCGCCGCTCAGGCGGCCGCGGCGGTGGCGGTCTTCCACGTCGCGTAACCGCCGTCCAGGTTGGCCACCCGCCGCCCGAGGCCGGTCAGCAGCCGGGTCGCGGTGTGGACGCCCACCCCGACCCCGCAGTAGACCACCAGCGGCCCGGCCGGCAACTCGCCCGCGTGCTCGCGCAACTCGTCGAGGGGGACGTTGACCGCGCCGGGGACGTGCCCGGCCGCGAACTCGCCCGCCGTACGGACGTCGACCAGGTGCGCCCCGGCGGCGACGGCCTCCTCCAGCTCGTGCCACTGCACGCTCTGAGTGGTGCCGTCCGCCAGGTTGGCCGCGACGTAGCCGAGCATGTTCACCGGGTCCTTGGCCGAGCCGAACGGCGGCGCGTACGCCAGCTCCAGATCGGCCAGCTCAGGCGCGGTCAGCCCGGCGCGCATCGCGGTGGCGATCACGTCGACGCGCTTGTCCACGCCCTCGGTGCCGACCGCCTGCGCACCCGGGATCTCCCCGCTGCCCGGGTCGAAGACGAGCTTGAGCGCCATCGGCGCGGCGCCCGGGTAGTAGCCGGCGTGCGAGGCCGGGTGGGTGTGGACCACCCGGTGGTCCCGGCCCGCGGCGCGGGCGCGTTTTCCGTTCCAGCCGGTGACCGCGACCGTCAGGCCGAAGACCTTCACGATCGCGGTGCGCGGTGCGGCGGCGAGCGCGCCGAGCAGGGCGTCCGGGTCCTCGACCGTGCGCAGGGTGCGGGCGCGCTTGACGCCGGGCACGTCCGGCACGGACGGCGCCGCGCCCGGTGACAGGACGAGGTGGTCGTAGGTCTCGGCGTAGACCTCGCCGGAGGCCAGGTCCCGGACCGTCACCGTGCGGGCGGCGGCGTCGACGCCGACGACCTCGTGGCGCACCCGCACGTCCAGCGCGAAGCGCTCACGCAGGCTCTCGGGCGTCTGCAGCAGCAGCGCGTCCCGCTCGGCGATCACCCCGCCCAGGTGGTACGGCAGGCCGCAGTTGGCGTAGGAGACGTGGCCGCTGCGCTCCAGCACGACGATCTCGGCCGACTCGTCCAGGCGGCGCAGCCGGGTCGCGGCGGACATGCCGCCGGCGACCCCGCCGGCCGCCCATCGGCCCCGGCCGCACGGGCGGGGGTGGCGCCCGCCGACGGGTGTCAATACAGTATTGACGGTGCCCACGAGAACGGTCCGGCCGGTGACGGAGGCCGAGGCGGCCCGGCGCGCCGAGGAGATCATCGAGCGGCGCGCCCGGTGCGACGACCCCGACCGGGAGAAGCTCTGCGACGAGCCGCTGGAGCTGGTCGGCTACGTCCTCGCCCACCGGCGCGTGCCCGAGGAGGTGCTCCGGCGCGACGTGCCGGACGCCCTGGTCCTGCTGGAGTACGCCCGCCGCGCGGTGCCGGCCCTGCCCGGCCGCCTGGACCGGCTGGAGCACCGGCTCCTCACCCTGGGGACGGAGATCGGGCTGAGCCTGGGGGAGCTGGCCGCCGCCCTGGGGCTGCGCTCGCGGCAGGCCGTGCAGCACCGGCTGCTCCGCCACGCCGCCGCCGAGCGCGGCGCCCCCCGCAGCGAGGTCGCCGAGCGGGCCGCCCGCCGCGCCGAGGCGCGCGAGCGGGCCTGGCTGGACCGGCACGGCGCCGCCCTGCTCTCCTGCACCGAGCGGCTCCTCGCCCACCGCGGCCCGCTCACCGCCGCGGCCGCCGAGACCGCCCGGGCCGAGCTCGGCGAGGCCTTCGACGAGCTGGCCGAGTCCCTCTCCCGCGTGCCCGCCGGCCCCGCAGGCCCCGGGCACACGGACCCCGGTCACGCCGCGCACCGCGCCGTCCGGATCCGCCACCTGGCGGCCCGGCTCCGCCTGCTCCTGGCCGACCTCGCCGCCGCGGGCGCCGCCGCCGCGCTGCCCGCCGGCCACCCGGTCCACGACCTGCTGGCCCGCACCGCCCGCCTCGCCGCCGCCCACCAGTCGGCCGTCCCCGCCGCCTGATACGGGCGCGGACGGCAGGGGTCAGCGCCAGCCGGTGGGCACCCCGGGAGCGGCCTTCCGGTAGACCTCGGGATGCTCGGTGATGATCGTCCAGTCGTACAGGGGATGCGGCTGGTTGCGGCGCTCGACCGCGGCCCACAGGGTGTGGCCGACGGACAGGTCGTCCACCCCGGCGAGCTGGCACACCGTGCCGACGTCGCGCGCGGTGGCGCGGTCCACCTCGTCGGCCGTCTCCGGCTCACCGAGGACGGACACCAGGCCGACCAGGCGGTCTCGGGGCGGACCGGGCACGGCCTCCCGGTAGGCCCGGGCCAGGACGAGGGAGGGGATCACGATCGGTCTTTCGGCCTCCAGGGCCGCGCCGATCATCGCTGCGGTGTAGACGTCGCCGGACAGGTGCAGCCGGACGGTGCTGGCGTCCAGGACCAGCCCGGGTCCCAGAACGCTCACGCGGACTCGGGGAGCTGGAGGAAGGAGCGGATGCGCGCCATCGCGGCCCGGTCCTCCTCGCCGTCCCCGAGCCGCGGCCTGCCGCCGATGCTCGCGTAGTACGCACGCGTCTTGAGGTCTCTGTCCACCCGGGCGCGCACGGCCTCCACGATGTAGGCCGACAGGTTGCCCCCGGCCAGCTCGCGCAGGTGCGCCTCGAGGTCCTCCGGCATCGCCACGCTGATTCGGTTCATACGGCAAGCATACGATCTGCATACTGACCGCGCCGGGTCTCGCGGCACGCCCGCCCCGGCGGGGCGCCCCGCACCGTGGGGGACGTGCGGGCGGCGCCTTCGGTCACCTGGTGCCGGCGGCCGAAGGCGCCCTTCCCGATGTGAGCACGGTACTGTCCCGCAGCGACCATCTCACATCGGATGTGTCTATCAGTGACCGTTCCACTCCGACAAGTGATCAGATGGGCAAGATGGACAAATATCACCCATCACATCACTCGCTGTAAATGTCCGGCGGCCCGGAACCGCCGGTACAAAACTCCCCAATTCGGTTAAATGCCCGGTCGTTCCCCGGCTTCCGGGGGCCGCCGCCGCGCCGTCGCGGACCGGCCCGGCCGTCCGGCCCGCCGCCCGCGACCCCTGTCCCGCCGAGCCTCCCGGACGCCGACGGATCCGATCACCCGATCCTTTTCGACTGATCACGACTCCCATGGCCGCCATGATCAGACATGGGGGGATTAGTGATCGCTCGCGATCTTAATTCGCTTTTCGTATCTACTACATTACTCTCCGTGTTTGAGAAGAGAGCGGCGGGTATGGGGCGTTTGGGTCCACCGCACCCGACCGCCGGACGGCCGGGGGAAGCGGGCCCGACGTGAGTCCCGGTCCACAGGGGGACCGGACCGAGAAAGGAAACCCACTTCCATGAGCAAGACACTGTCTCGCATCGTGTTCACGGGAGCCGCGGCGGCCGCGCTGGTTCTCTCCGCCTCGTCCGCGGCCCTGGCCGGCGGCGGTGGCTACGGCCCCTACGGCGGTGGCGGCTACGGCGGGGACACCTTCTACAAGAACAACCGCTCGGTGGCCGGCCCGTACGGCGCCTCCAACTTCAACATCAAGAGCGGCACCGGCGGCGGCTACGGCGGCGGCTGCGGCTACGACCCCTGCAAGGGCGGCTACGGCGGCGGCGGCGCCTTCTACAAGGCCAACCAGTCGGTGGCCGGACCGCAGGGCGCGGCCAGCAACAACATCGTCAGCGCCACCAACTGAGCCGCTGACCCGATAGTGGATCACTCTCTGTAACACATGGGAAGGGGGCCCCGTCCGGCACGCCGGACGGGGCCCCCGCCCTTCGGGCGGCGGGCCCCCCCCGCCTTCCCCGCGGGCACCCCGCCGGCGCCGGTCCCATCGGGTCCCTTCAGCCCGCCGGGAGCGCCGGGGCCGCGCACGGACGCGCGGTCGCCCGGCGCCCGCCGGGCGACCGCCGGGCGACCGCCGGGCGACCGCCGGGCGACCGCCG
>NZ_BAAAUT010000109.1:0-9796 GCF_039534085.1 Planomonospora alba | reverse complement strand
GTCCCGCGGGGGACGGCGCCTTCGGTGTCTCCGGCGCCGGTGCGGCGCGCGCGTCAACCGGCCAGGGACAGCCAGAACTTGCCCGAGCCGTATCCGGCGATGTCGACCTTCAGGTCGAGGCGGGCGCCGAGGGCCAGCAGGCGGCTGGTGGCGTCCGCGGGAGCCGTCTCCCCGGGCATGTACGACTCGTACAGCTTCAGGTGCGGCAGGTCCTGCTGGTTGAGCAGGCCCGTCAGGATGTTGCAGATCTCCCGGACGTTGTCGGCCAGCATCGGCGTCAGCTCGCCGTCCTCGATGGACGCCTCCGCGCCGCCCACCGGGATCAGGCCGATGGCCGCCCCGGCGTACGAGGCCAGGTTCAGGTCCAGGCCGGCCACCGCCGTCAGCTTCCGGGAGTTGTCGACGTACAGGGCCACGGCCGCCCTGCGCAGGTCCTCGGCGAGAGCGGGGTCGGTCACGCCCACGGTGACGCTCCGCCCGAGCATGTCCTCGAACAGGTCCCTGATGGCTTTCGGAGCCGGAAGTGGCGACATGAAGGCCCTCTACCCCAGGATCGGGCCGAGTACATCGGCGAAGGTGTCGGCGGTGAACGGCTTGGTGATCAGGAACAGCGCACCCGCCGCCTCCGCCATCTGCTTCATCTCGTCGGTGCTCTCCGAGGTGACGAAGCCGAGCGGCACGGTCTCCCCGGCCGCGCGCAGCGCGCGCAGCACCTCGATGCCGGTCATCTCCGGCATGTTCCAGTCCGACAGGACCAGATCCGGCTTCTCCGCGACCGCCAGGTCGTAGGCCTGGCGGCCGTCGGCGGCCTCGACGATGTCGTGACCGCCGAAACCCGCCTGGCGGAGGGTCCGCGTGACGATCTGGCGCATCACCCGGCTGTCGTCGGCGACGAGAATCTTCACGGCTACTCCCCTGCCCCGGTGGACTTGCTGGTCCACACGCCGATCGCGATCTTCTCCTCCTGCCAGCTGCCCTGGAGACGGCAGATCTCCACCGCCGCCGGCCACTTGGCGCCGGCCTCACCCGTCACCACGTGCGGCAGGGACAGCAGCGACCCGTCGGGCAGCAGGCTCTTGACGTTGCCGCCGATCACGTTGACCAGCTCGCCGACCGCGTCGGCGACGTCGTCGTCGGAGACCTCGTCGCTCTCCATGCCCAGCAGGGCCGAGGTGGACAGCCGGGCCGCCCCCTCGGAGAACGTCATGACGACGTGGCCCTCCCAGGCCCCCGTCACCGAGACCGACGCGATCACGTGCGGCGGCGCCGGGGCCTCGGGCGACGGGAGGAACGGGTGGAGTCCCTCCGGGTCCAGATAGGACAGCCACACCTGCTCGGTGATGGCGTTCAGGTCGTCGGTGGTAACGCTCATTGCATGATCCCACTCGGTACGAGGCCCAGCAGGGCCAGCTTCTCGGCGATGGCCTCAGGCGTGAACGGCTTGATGACGTACTCGTGCGCCCCCGCCGCGAGCGCCCGGACGATCTGCCCGTGCTCGCTCTCGGTGGTGACCATCATCAGCGTCATCTGCCGGAAACGCTCGTCCGCGCGGACCGCCGTGACGAACTCCAGCCCGTTCATCTCCGGCATGTTCCAGTCGATGAGCGCCACCTGCGGCACCGGATCCGCCGTCTGCAGCAGATCAAGTGCTTCTTTTCCGTTTCCGGCCTCGATTACCTCGAAGCCCAACTGCGTGACGATGCGACGCAGAATGAGGCGCATCGCCCGCGAGTCGTCGATCACCATGGCCTGCACCGTGGTGTCACCCCTTCCTTGTCGCGCCGACCGGCGCAGTGACGTCGGCGCGCGGACGGTACGCCGACGCGCGCCCGGCGACGACGCGTTCGAACCCGTCGTCGATGCCGATTGTGGTTTCGGCGGCTCCGAGGAACAGCCAGCCGTCAGGCCGCATCAGGCTGCGCACCCGTCGCAGCACCGAGCGCTTGGTCTCCAGATCGAAGTAGATCAGGACGTTGCGCAGGAACACCACGTCGAAGGGCGCCACCTGCGGCAACGGCGCGGCCAGGTTCAGCTTCTGGAACGAGACGTTGCGGCGCAGCGCCTCGGACACCTTCCATTCCGTACCCACCCGGTCGAAGTACCGCACCAGCATGGGGACGGGCAGCCCGCGGTTGACCTCGAGCTGGCTGTAGCGGCCGGCCTTGGCCCGCTCGATCATCTCCGACGAGATGTCGGTCGCGAAGATCTCGTACTGGCTGGTCCGCACGGACTCCTCCAGCAGCATGGCCAGGCTGTACGGCTCCTGCCCGCTGGAGCAGGCGGCCGACCAGATCCGCAGCCGGTGGCCGGGCGGGCGGCGCTCCGCCAGGTCCGGCAGCACGCTCTCGGTGAACGCGGTGAACGGCTCGCGGTCGCGCAGCCACGACGTCTCGTTGGTGGTGAGCGCGTCGACGATCTGCTCGGCGAACGCGCGCTCGCGCTGCGCCCGCGCCACGAACTCCGACACCGTGGTGGTGCCGGCCCGCCGGGCGAGAGGCAGGATGCGCGCCTCCACGAGGTATTCCTTGCCCGATTCGAGGACGATCGCCGCCTCGCGCCGGACGAGCCCGCTCACGAAGGCGAACTCCTGTTGGGTCAGAGCCATCAGATCATCCTCGGGACCTTGCCGGGCGGCCACCGGCCACGCGGCTGATTAGATGCTGGGAAATGTCGTTCAGGGGGAGGATCGCGTGGGCCAGGCCCGCCCCCGCCACCGCGCCGGGCATGCCCCACACGACGGACGTCGCCTCGTCCTGGGCGACGATCTCGGCCCCCTTGGCGGTCAGGGCCTCGCTGCCGCGCTTGCCGTCCTGGCCCATGCCCGTCAGGACCACGGCCAGGGTCGCGCCGCCGTACGCCTGGGCGACGGAGCGGAACAGCACGTCCACGGCGGGGCGGCAGAAGTTCTCCGGCGGTCCCTGGTTCAGGTGGGTGAAGGTCCCGGTGCCGCGCCGCACGACCTCCAGGTGGTAGTCACCGGGCGCGATGTAGACCGTGCCGGGCCGCAGCTGGGTCTCGGAGCGGGCCTCGACGACGTGCAGCCGCGAGGAGCGGTCGAGCCGTTCGGCGAACATCTTCGTGAACACCTGCGGCATGTGCTGGACCACGACCATCGGGACGGGGAAGTCCGCGGGCAGCGCGTTGACCACCTTGGCCAGGGCGTCGGGCCCGCCGGTGGAGCAGCCGACCGCGACGATCTCGGGGGTGGCGGCGGCGCCCGTCTTCCGGGCCGGCGGGGCCGCGAGCCGGGGGACGGGCCGGGCCGCGCGCGGCGTCCCGGTCCTGCAGAGGGCGTGGATGCGGGGGATGATCTGCTCGCGGACGCTCTTGATGGACTCCGCGACGCTGCCGACGTTGGCCGGCTTGGTCACGTAGTCGCTGGCGCCCGCGGCCAGGGCCTCGAGGGTGGCGGAGGCGCCGACCGAGGTCAGCGTGCTGAACATGATGACCGGCAGGCGCGGGTGCACCTTCCGGATCTCCCGGATCGTGGTCAGACCGTCCATCACCGGCATCTCGATGTCGAGCGTGACGATGTCGGGCTTCAACATCTCGATCTTGGAGAGGGCGACCTTGCCGTTGGGAGCGGTACCCGCCACCGTGATGCCCGGATCCGCGCTCAACGCGTCGACAATCAGGCGTCGGACGACGACCGAATCGTCGACCACGAGAACCGAAACCACGCGAGGCCTCCTGAGTAAGGAGCGGGACATGTCTCACAGCCCGCCCGTCGGATTCCCTATCGACCGACAGGGCTGAGGGCTGAGGATTCGTCCGCCTTCAGCGCCGCCGGATACGGCCTTTCCGGGGCCCCCGTCCCGGCTCCCGGCCCGGCGGCGGCGCGCGCCCCGGCCGGGGCGGGAGCCGCGGCCCGCGGGCGCAGGCCGTACGGCAGGGCCTCGGCGGCGGCGGGCCGGATCCGGTGGCCGAGCGCGCGCGCCAGCAGCACCGCGCCCGCGCACGTCGCCACCGAGGTGACCAGCCCCGCGCCGACGAGGGCCGTACGGGGGCCCAGCGTGTCGCAGAGCATGCCGAGCAGCGGCCCGCCGACCGCACCCGAGGCCGCGCCGACCATCGACTGCGCGGCCAGCACCCGCCCCCGCATCTCCGCGGCGGTGCCGAGCTGGGCCCGCGTGCTGACCGCGGTGTCGAGGACGACCGCGCCGGCCGCGATCGGCAGCAGCACGACGGCGAAGGACAGCACCCCCGGCATGACGCCGCTGAACACCTGCCCGACGCTGGTGACCGCCGCGGCGGCGAACAGCACGGGGAACGTCAGCTGCGGCCGGGAGGCCGCGTACAGGCCGCCGGCCACGGCCCCGGCGGCGAAGACCACGGACAGGACGCCGTACCCGGCGGCGCCGGCGCCCAGCGGCCCGTCGCTCATCGCGGCCATGGTGACCTGGTAGTTGCGGCCGAGGGCGCCCAGTACGAAGGCGAGGCCGAGCAGGACCAGCAGCCAGCGGGTCCCGCCGATGTAGCGCAGCCCGGCCGCGATCCCGGCCTTCTCCGCCGAGGCGCGCGGCAGCGGGTGCAGCTCGCCGCCTCGCATGGCGCAGATCGCCGCGATGGTCACCCCGAAGCTCAGCGCGTTCAGGGCGAACAGCGCCCCGGTGCCGGCGACGGGGATGAGGACGCCGGCCGCGCCCATGCCGAGGATGCGCCCGCCGGAGCTGATCACCGAGCCGAGGGCCAGCGCGTTGGGCAGGTCGTCGGAGCCGACGACCTCCGCGCCGAACCGGCCCAGGGCGGGCCCGTCCAGGGCGGAGACCACGCCGCCGAGCAGGGCGACCGCGTAGATCGGCCAGACGCCTCCGGCGCCGGTCAGCGCGATCGCCGCCAGGACCGCGGCGAGCAGCCCGTGCAGGGCCTGGGTGGTCAGCAGCAGCGGCCGGGCGGGCAGCCGGTCGGCCAGGGACCCGCCGGCGAAGGCGAGCAGCAGGGTGGGCAGCGACTGCAGGAACAGGCCGAAGCCCAGGCTGGTGGCCGAGCCGGTGATGGACAGCAGCAGCCAGTTGACGCCCAGCACCTGCATCCAGGTGCCGGCGACCGACAGGAAGTCCGCCCCCGCCCACAGCCGGTAGTTGCGGTGCCGAAGGGCACGGAGCATGTCGGGGGTTCGCACGGCGACGCTTCCTCTGTCGGTCCTCGAAGGGGTAGAGGGCTCGTCGCATCCGTCCCGCCGGGGCCCGCCGGTGGCGGACGCCGCTGCGGGACGGCCGTGCGCGCGCGGTGCCGTACGGCACCGCCGCCTGGCCGCGGGCGGTCCGTCCTCCGCCGAGCCGATCGGCAGCCGGGGCCGGAGGATGAGTAGCGAAAGGGGTGCGGCGCCTCCCGCCGCCCGGCGGCGCGCCGGACGCGGGAGCCGGACCGGGGGCCGCCGGGGAGGCCGCGGGCACCGCGCGGGGCCGGGCCGGCTCCCCCGGGAACGCCGGCGGCCCCGGCCTGGGGGGCCGGGGCCGTGTCGCGGGCCGCCGAGGGGAGGGGGAGGCGGCCCGGGTGGCGGAGGACGGCGAACCCGGACGGGCGGTCCTCCGGCGGGGCCCTGGTGGGCGGGGCCCCGGGTCGGGCGGGTCAGGCGGAGAAGCGGTTCACCACCGCCCGCAGCTCGGCGGACATGCGGGCCAGCTCCTCCGCGGCGCGCTGGGTGTCGGTGACGCTCTGGCTGGTCATCTCGGCGGCCTGGGCCACCGCGGAGATGTTCCCGGCGATCTGCCCGGAGCCGGCCGCGGCCTCGACGACGCTGCGGTTCATCTCGTCGGTGGTGGCCGACTGCTCCTCCACCGCGCCGGCGATGGTCAGCTGGTAGTCGTTGATCCGCGCGATGATCTCGCTGATCTCGGCGATCGCCGCCACCGCGCTCTCGGTGTCGACCTGGATGGCCTCCACCCGCTTGGAGATGTCCTCGGTCGCCTTGGCGGTCTCCTGCGCCAGGTCCTTGACCTCGCCCGCCACGACCGCGAAGCCCTTGCCGGCGTCGCCGGCGCGCGCCGCCTCGATGGTGGCGTTGAGCGCCAGCAGGTTCGTCTGCTCGGCGATCGAGGTGATCGTCTTGACCACGTCGCCGATCTCGGCGCTGGAGGCGCCCAGCTTGGCGACGGTCTCGTTGGTCGAGGCCGCGGCCGCCACCGCCTGGGCGGCGACCTTGGCCGCCTCGTGGGCGCTGTTGGCGATCTCCCTGATGGAGGCGCCCATCTCCTCGGCGCCCGCCGCGACGGTGTTCACGTTGCCGGAGACCTCGTCGGCCGCGGCGGTGACCACCCCTGCCTGCACGCTGGTCTCCTCGGCGGAGGCGGCGATCTGCGCGCTGGTGGCGGTGAGCTCCTCGGCCGCGCCGGCCAGCGAGTCCGAGGAGGTGTCGATGGTGCGCACCGCGGCCTGCATGGACTCGGCGGCCCGGTTCAGCGCCCCGGCCATCTCGGCCAGCTCGTCCCTGCCGTCCACCGGCACCCGGCCGGTCAGGTCGCCGTCGGCCATCGTCCGGAGCACCCCCGCCACGGCGCGCACCCGGCCGGTGACGGCGCGGGCGATCGCCAGGCCGCTGAGGACGCCCCACAGCAGGCCGGCGACCATGACGGCGATGACGAGGACACGGGCGGAGCCCACGGTCTCGTCGAACTCCGCGCCGGCGGCCAGCTCGCCCGCCGCCGCCTCCATGGCGGCGTCGAACTGCTCCTCGTAGGTCTTGCGCAGCTCGCGGTTGGCGCCGAGGGCGGCCTCGGTCGCGGCCTTCTTGTCGGTGGCGTAGAGGGCGAACTCGTCCGACAGCGCGTCGCGCCAGGCGTGCACGCTCTCGGTGATCTCCTCGACCTGGGCGGCCTGCTCGGCCGAGCCGGCCGCGGCCTTGGCCTGCTCCAGGCCGGCGTCGACCGCCTCGAAGCGCTCCATGGCCCCGGTGCTGTACGCGGTGTCACCGGCGATCAGGAAACCGCGCTCGTCGTTGGCGGCGGCCTTGGCCTCCAGGGCGGCCTGCTGGAGGCCGGTGACGAAGGGGACGGCCCGCTCGAGCTGCCGGTCGTGCTCGTCGTTCAGGGCCTCGATCTTCAGCAGCCCTGTCAGGCCGGTGGCGACGGCGGTCAGTGCCAGTACCGCCATCGCGATCATGATCTTGGTGCCGACCTTGCGGTCGGTGACCAGGCGCCAGGCTCTCGTTACCACGGTCGTACTCCTCGGCCCGCCCGGGGCGGCGCTCGTGATGGTGCGTCATCCCTTGAATCGGCGCGCCCGCGCCGCATCTGAGCGGTAAAGGCGCGCTCCGCAGGCGACGGCACGCCCCCGGCCGGGCCCGGAGCCGGGCCGGAGCCGGGCCGGAGCCGGGAGGCCCCGTGCGGCGGGGCCGGTCCCCGGTCCCGCCGCCGACCCGGATCCGGCCCGGCGGCGGGTCAGATCCGGCTCAGATCCGGCTCAGATCCGGAACTCCGCCACCAGGCGCTGCAGCTCCGCCGACATGCGGGCCAGCTCCTCCGAGGAGCGCTGCGCCTCGCCGACGCCGGTGGTGGTCGTCTGCACCGAGGAGGCGACCTCGCCGATGCCGTCGGCGATCTGGCCGACGCCCGCGGCCGCCTCGGACACGCTGCGGCTGATCTCGCTGGTGGTCGCGGTCTGCTCCTCCACGGCGGAGGCGATCGCGGCCGAGTAGCCGTTGATCCGGTCGATCACCTCGGTGATGCGGGCGATGGCCGCCACCGCGGCCTCGGTCTGGCCCTGCACCGCCTGGATGCGCTGCGAGATGTCCTCGGTGGCCTTGGCGGTCTCCTGGGCCAGGTCCTTGACCTCGGAGGCGACGACCGCGAAGCCCTTGCCGGCGTCCCCGGCGCGCGCCGCCTCGATGGTGGCGTTGAGCGCCAGCAGGTTCGTCTGCTCGGCGATGGAGGTGATCGTCTTGACCACGTTGCCGATCTCGGCGCTGGAGGCGCCCAGCTCCGTGATGGCCTCGTTGGTGGTCGAGGCCACCTGGACCGCCTCGTGCGCGATCTTGGCGGCGTCTCCGGCGCTGGCGGCGATCTCCCGGATGGAGGCGGTCATCTGCTCGGTGGCGGCCGAGACGGTCTCCACGTTCCGGGAGACCTGCTCGGCGGCGGCGGAGACGCTCTCCGCCCGGCCGCCGGACTGCTCGGCGCTGCCGGCGATCTGCTCGCTGACCGCGGCCAGCTCCTGGGAGGCCCCGGCCAGCTGCGCGCTGTTGGCGTTGATGCCGCCGACGGTGCCGCGCAGGGTCTCCACGGCGCGGTTCAGCCCGGCGGCCATGGTGCCGAGCTCGTCGCGGGCCGACACCTCCGCCTTCCGGGTCAGGTCGCCCTCGGCCAGGCCCTCCACCACGTGGGAGACCTTGCGGATGGTGGCGACGAGCGTCCGCACGATCGTCAGCGCGATCACCAGCGCGACCGCCAGGCCGGCCACCAGCGCGGCGATCGTCAGCGTGCGGTCGCCGGTGTAGGTGTCGGCTGCGGCGTCCGACAGCGCCTTGCCGTCGGCGATCTCCTTCAGCATCAGCCGCTCGATGGCCTCGGCCACGGCCTCGCCCGTCGGGGCGAGCGTCTCCTTGCGGAGCCGCCTGACCTCCTCCGCGTCGCCACGCCGGCTGGCCTCCAGGAACGGCACGGTGGCCTCCCGGTAGTCCTCCCACGCCGCACGCACGTCGCCGACCAGCTCGGGGGCGGCGCTGTCGGCGGCGTAGACCTCCATGTCGGCCTCGAAGGTCCGGGAGTCCTCCTCGAGGGACTGCTCGTACTCCTCCACGTCCGTCCGGTCCGACGAGAGCGCGTGGTTGAGGACGTCCAGGCGGGCGCTCAGCAGGTCCTTTCGGACCTTGGCGAGCATCTGCACGGGCAGCATCCCACCCTCGTAGAGCTCATCGGTCTTGGTGCCGAGCGAGGACATGCCCGTGATGCCCAGCACGCCCACCAGCAGCGCCACGAGGCCCATCACGCCGACACTGAAGAAGATCTTGACGCCGACGCTCCGGTCGGCGATGAAGGACCGGGCTGCACGGGGTCCGCCAGCCGCTCCGGACGCTCTCATCTCGGGGTTCCTTTTCGCACGTGCTCCGGCCGCGGCCGGTGGTCCCTGGGACGCCCCCGGAGCACCGGGCCCGGAACCGTCCTCGCCTTTCCGGAGTCCCCTCGGCAGGCGGGCCGGGCGGTTGAGAGGACCTTCGTCCCGGAAACCGCCGTGAAACCGGGGCCGCCGGAGCGTGGGAGCGGGCCGCCGGAGACGGGACGCGCCCCCGGAACCGGGGTTCCGGGGGCGCGGGGTGCCGTGGGCAGGGGTGCCGGGTCGGGAGGCCCCGGGCGGCGGCCCGATCAGTCGGCCCGGTCAGCCGGCCAGCAGGCCGCCGACCCGGCCGGAGCGGTCGACCCGGCGGTCCAGCAGGGCGTCCAGCGCCGGGGCCGGCACCGGCTTGCTGAACAGGTAGCCCTGGCCCAGCGGGCAGCGCATGTCGCGCAGGAACTCCTCCTGCTCGCTGGTCTCCACCTTCTCCGCCACCGCGGGCAGGTCCAGGCTCTCGCACAGGCCGATGATCGCCCGGGTCAGGGCGTGCCGCTGCCGGGAGGCGGTGTCGTCGCCCGACTCGTACGCGGTGAACGCGCCGTCGATCTTGACGACGTCGACCGGGAGGTGCTGGAGGTAGGCCAGCGAGGAGTAGCCGGTGCCGAAGTCGTCGATGGCCACCCGCATGCCGTAGGAGCGCAGCTCCGCCAGGTACTCGATGACCCGCTCGATCTCCTGCTGCCCGCTGGCGAGCAGCGCGGTCTCGGTGATCTCCAGCACCAGCGCCTCACCCGGCAGCCCCGCCTCC
>NZ_BAAAUT010000108.1:0-9932 GCF_039534085.1 Planomonospora alba | reverse complement strand
GTCCCCGGCGCCGCCTGGACACGCGGCGGCACCGTCGCCGCGGCCACCGGCCGGGTCTTCTTCACCTATCAGGGCCGCAGCGCCTCCTGCTCCGGCACCGCGGTGACCAGCGAGAACAGGAGCACAGTGATCACCGCCGGGCACTGCGTGCGGATGGGCGGCGCCTTCCACGGCAACTGGGTGTTCGTGCCCGGCTACACCGCCGGCGAGCGGCCGTACGGCACCTGGGTGGCGACCACGCTCTACACCACCCCGCAGTGGAACGACTCCGAGGACCTCGACCACGACGTCGCCGCCGCGGTGGTCGCCCCGCTGGACGGGCGGCGGCTGACCGACGTGGTGGGCGGCCAGGGCATCGCCTTCAACCAGGCCCGGCGGCAGCCGATGCACTCCTTCGGCTACCCGGCGGCCGCCCCGTACGACGGCTCGCGGCTCGTCTACTGCAGCGGCCGGGCCTTCGACGACTTCCTGACGTCCCGCGACCTCGGCCTGGGCTGCGACATGACCGGCGGGTCGAGCGGCGGGCCCTGGTTCCTCCGCTTCGACGAGGGCACCGGCACGGGCACGCTGAACTCGGTGAACAGCTTCAAGTACGGCTTCGCGGCCGACCGGATGTTCGGCCCCTACTTCGGGGCCGAGGCCCAGGCCGTCTACCAGGCGGCACAGCGCACCGACACCCCGTCGCGGTTTCACTGAAAGTAGTCACGACGCCACGTGTCGTAGTGCAAACTCGGTTCCCATGACCCCGAGTCTTGCCCTGCTTGCGGCCGCCCCCCTCGTCATCGGACTGACGAGCGTCCCTCTGACCGGCGCGACGACCACCGAGCACGGACGGGGTGTCGTCGGCAGCGTCGCGGCGGTCCTCACAGCGAGTCCCGCGCACACCACCGGCAGGGCCGCCCGGACCGGCCGGAGCGCACAGGCCGACCGGACCGGGGAGGCCCGCCGGCACGTGCGCGGAGCCGACGTCGTCGAGCGCACGGCCGCCCGCAGCCGGGCGGAGCAGCGCCGCGTGCTGGAGTACTGGACGCCCGACCGGATGGAGCGGGCCGTCCCGCTCGACCTGCTCGACACGCTCACCGGCGCGCTGACCGGCCGCTCCGAGGCGCTCGGGCAGCGGCCGGACCTGCTGTCGCTGGACAGCAGCCTGGTCCCCGACGCGCCGGGCGCCGCCCCCGAGCGCCGGCGGGCCGCACCGCCCTCCCCCGAGCGCCGGCGGGCCGCACCGCCCGCCCCCGAACGGCGGCGCACCGCCCGGGCCGCACAGGCCCCGCGCACCGCCGCGGTGACCAGCGGGGCCCGCTGGTCGGCCGGCGGCGCGGTGCGCGCCACCACCGGCCGGGTGTTCCTCACCCTCGGCGGCGTCGACTTCGTCTGCTCGGCCAGCGCGGTGCGCAGCGCCAACCGCGACCTCGTCGTCACCGCCGGGCACTGCGTCAAGGACGGCAAGGGCGCCTGGGCGGAGAACTGGACCTTCGTCCCCGGCTACGACCGGGGCAGCCGGCCGTACGGGCAGTTCACCGCCCGGCGCATGTTCGTCGCGGGCCCGTGGTCGCGCAGCGCCGACGACAGCCACGACATCGGCATGGTCGCGCTCAACACCCGGGGCGGCAGGCACCTCACGGACATCGTGGGCGCCCAGGACATCGCCTTCAACCAGGCCCGCGGCCGGCACGCCTACGGCTTCGGCTTCCCCGTCGACCCGCCCTACGACGGCGAGCACATGATCTACTGCGCGGGCCCGGTCCGCGAGGACCCGCACGGCCAGACCCGCGACCAGGGCCTGCGCTGCAACATGACGGCCGGATCCAGCGGCGGCCCGTGGTTCACCGACTTCGACCCGGTCACCGGCCGCGGCACCATCACCTCGGTGAGCAGCTTCAAGTACAGCGACGACCACGGCACGATGTACGGCCCCTACTTCGGCGACACCGCCAGGGCGCTCTACCTCGCCGCGCAGCGCTCGTAGCGGCGCCCGCGGAAGCCGGCGGGCGGGCCCCCCCGGGCCCCGCCCGGGTCCCGCGGGGAACCCCCCGGCCGGGCCCGGCGGGGCCCGCCCGGCGGGCGTCTACAGGGTCAGGCCGGTCAGGACCATCACCTTCTCGTAGGTGTAGTCGGCCATCGCGGCGCGGACGCCCTCGCGGCCGACGCCGGACTCCTTGACGCCGCCGTAGGGCATCTGGTCGGCGCGGTAGGACGGCACGTCGCCGATGACCACCCCGCCGACCTCCAGCTCGCGGTTGGCCCGGAAGGCGACGTCGAGGCTGCGGGTGAACACCCCGGCCTGCAGGCCGTACCTGGAGTCGTTGACCGCCGCGAAGGCCGCGTCCGCGTCCGGCACGCCCTGCACGATCATCACCGGGCCGAAGACCTCCTCGCAGGCGACCTTGGCGTCGGCGGGCACGTCGGTCAGGACGGTCGGCGCGACGGTCGCGCCGTCCCGGGTGCCCCCGGTCAGCACGCGGGCGCCGCCCGCGACGGCCTCGGCGATCCACTGCTCGACGCGCTCGGCGGCCGCCTCGGAGACGAGCGGGCCGACCTGGGTCTTCTCGTCGGCCGGGTCGCCCGTCACCAGGGCCTCGACGGCCGGGACCAGCCGGTCCAGGAAGCCGTCCCGCACGGACTCCTCGACGATCACGCGCTGGACCGCGATGCAGCTCTGCCCGGCCTGGTAGTTGGAGTACAGCGCCACCCGGGAGGCGGCCCAGTCGAGGTCGGCGTCGGCGAGGACGACGGCCGCGGCGTTCCCGCCGAGCTCCAGGGTGACGTGCTTGCGCGGCACGCTGTCCATGATCGAGTAGCCGACCGGGCCGGAGCCGGTGAAGGAGACCACCGGCAGCCGGAGGTCCTCGACCAGCGCGGCGGCGCGCTCGTTGGGCACCGGGAGCACGGAGAACATGCCCTCCGGCAGGTCGGTCTCGGCGAGGATCTCCCCCAGCAGCAGCGCCGAGAGCGGGGTCGCCGGGGCGGGCTTGACGACGACCGGGGCGCCGACGGCGACGGCCGGGGCGACCTTGTGGGCGACGAGGTTGAGCGGGAAGTTGAACGGCGTGATCGCCAGGATCGGCCCGCGCGGGACGCGGGAGACGTAGGCGAGGCGGCCGGCCGCGGCGGGCTCGGTGTCCAGGCGCATCGCCTCGCCGCCCAGGCGGCGGGTCTCCTCCGCCGCGAAGCGGAAGGTGGAGACGGCGCGGGCCACCTCACCGCGGGCCCAGAGGATCGGCTTGCCGTTCTCCTCCGTGATCAGGCGGGCGATCTCCTCGGCGCGCTCGGCCAGCCGGCGCGAGACGTGGGCGAGGGCCTCGGCCCGCACGTGGACCGGGAGCGCTGCGGCCTGTTTGCGCACGGTGTCCGCCGCGGCGACGGCCTGCTCGACCTGGTCGCGGGTGGGCACGGAGCAGACGCCGACGACGCGGCCGTCATGCGAGTTGGTCACGGTGAGCTCGCCGTCCCCGGTCGCGGGGCGGCCGGCGAGCCAGAAGGGGCGCACGTCCATGCCTTCGACGGTATGCCACCGGGCGGGACCCGGTGTTGCTCCACTCCGCACAAGGGCCTCACCGGCGTCGGCCGTTCCGCATAAAATGCTCATTCCCGGTTGCGCCCCGAAAACAGGGGTATCTGATGATATTTCTGCGTACTAGCGGTTTGAACGATCTCCACCATGGCTAAGTCATCGGATGCGAACCCCCCGAGCGGAAAGGCATGGCCCCCAGTGATCCCCCCGGCGCCGCTCGGACTCCAGGGCGCCTACCTGGCAGGCGACCGCACCGGCCAGGACGAGCTGCGCGCCAAGCTCCTCGACGTGGCCAACCACCTGCTGCTCACCATCGGCCCGGAGAGCCTGTCCATGCGGCGCATCGCCACCGAGGCGGGCTGCTCCACGACCGTCATCTACACCATGTTCGGCAGCAAGGAGGGCCTGGCCGAGGCGCTCTACCTGGAGGGTTTCGAACGGTTCCGGCGGCGCCTGGAGGCCGTGCCCCCGCACCCGGACTGCCTGGAGCACCTCACCGCGCTCGGCACCGCCTACCGGGAGGCCGCGCTCGCCGAGCCCGGTTACTACAGCCTGATGTTCGAGCGGTCCATCCCCGGGTTCACCCCCAGCGAGCGGGCCAGGACCCTGGCGCGGGCCGCGCTCAACATCTTCGACCGGGTGATCGCCGACTGCATCTCGGCGGGGCGGCTCGTCCCGACCCAGCCGCGGAAGATCGCCGACGTGCTCTGGGCCGCCGCGCAGGGCGCGATCAGTTTGGAACGTGCCGGTCACCTGCGCGACGGCTCGGCCTTCGACGCGGCCACCCGTTCCGTCATCCACCGCTACCTGGCGCACCCCCCGGCCTCCTGACCCGCCCGGAGCCCGGGGCGGCGGGGCCGCGGGCCGGACGGCCGCGCTCCGGCGGGCGCTCCCCGGGCCGGAGCCCTCAGACGCTCAGCGCCACCCACAGCTCCGCCCGGGTCGCCGGGTCGTCCAGGTCCCGGCCGAGCAGCTCGGCCACCCGGCGCATCCGGTAGCGCAGGGTGTGCCGGTGCACGCCGAGCCGCTGGGCCGCCGCGTCCCAGTGCCCGTTGCACGCCAGGTAGGCGCGGAGCGACTCCACCAGGTCGGCGCGGGAGCCGTACTCCCGCAGGGGGGCGAGCAGCGCCGCGGAGAACGCCGCCGCCGCGCCGGGGTCCAGCAGCGAGAGCAGCCCCCGGCCCGCCAGGTCGGCGAAGCGCACCACCGGCCCGGCGCCGCCCCGGGCCGAGGCGAGCGCCCGGTCGGCCTGGTCGAGCCCGGCCCGCAGCTCCCCCGGCTCCACCGCCGCCGACGCCCACCGGCCCGCCGTCCGCCGCCGCCAGCGCCTCGGCCGCCGCCTGCGCCCGGGCCTCCGGCACCAGGACGACCACCCGGTCGCCGTCGGCCGCCGCGAACTCCTCCCCGGCGGCCTCCAGCGCCGCCTCGGCGTCGCCGCCGGCGGCCAGCACCGCCAGCGGTCCGCCGGGCAGCCGCTCGCCCAGCCGCTCCAGCGTCTCGCGCCCGGCCTCCGCCTCGCCCGCCAGCAGCAGCCGGAGCACCGCCGCGCGGATCCTGCGCTCGGCCGCCAGGTGCTCCCTGCCGTGCTCCAGCGCGAGGGTGAGCAGGGAGCCGGCCGCGTTGACCACGGTGTGCTCGACCGGGGTGAACGGCTTGCCGAGGCCGACCGCGAAGAACCCCCTGACCCGGCGCGCGCCGAGCGGCTGCGCGACGACGTGCTCGGCGGGGGTGGAGAAGGCCAGGCTGGCCGGGGACCCGCCGCCCTGCCGGGCGCGCCCGCGCAGCCTGCCGAGCTCGGGCAGGAACCGGACGGCGGCGTGCGCGCCCCGGCCCGCCGCATGCCGTACGGCGCCCGCCTCGTCGAGCAGGACCGCCCAGCCGCCGAGCTCGCGGGCCAGCCGGTCGATCACCGCCCGCGCCCCCTCCGGGCCCAGCGCCGCGCGGGTGAGGCGGCCCTGGGCGGCGAAGGCCCGGGCGATCTCCTCGTACTGCTCGGCGGCCAGCAGGTCGCTGACCGCCTTGCCGATCGCGACGAACGGGGTCTCCCGCGGCACCTCCAGCAGCGGCAGCCCCGCCCGGCCGGCCGCCGCCACCAGCCCGGCGGGGACGGCCTCGTGCCCCAGTCCGACGCCGAACCCGAGCCCGGCGACGCCCCGGGCGACCAGCCGCTCGACGTACGGCCCGGCGGCGGCGTCGTCCAGGCGCATGCCGGTGGTGAGGACGAGCTCGCCGCCCTCCAGGAACGGCGTGGGGTCCTCCAGCTCGCTGACCGCCACCCAGCGCACCGGCCGGTCCAGCGCCCCGTGCCCGGTGAGCGCGGAGAGCCCGAGCGGCAGCCGCTGCACGACGGTGCGGAGCGTCGGCGCCACGTGCCCTCCCGGTCCTGCTCCCGCGCGGCGGCCGTCCCCCGCGCGCCCTTCCCGGCCGTCCCCCGCGCGGCTGTTTTGTACGTGGCGGACATCCGGTCCCGGCGATTTTGCCACAGTGCACCATCGGCGTCCCCGCCCTCCCGGCATACCGTCACGGGCATGAGCACCGTCACCCAGGGCGGCCCGTCGCTCCCCCAGGAGCGCCGCGTCGTCACCGAGATCCCCGGCCCGAGGTCCCGCGAGCTGTTCGCGCGCAAGCAGTCCGCCGTCCCCGCGGGCATCGGCACGACGCTTCCGGTCTTCGTGACGCACGCCGGCGGCGGCGTCGTCGTCGACGCCGACGGCAACTCCCTGATCGACTTCGGCTCGGGCATCGCGGTGACCAACGCCGGCAACTCCGCCCCGCGCGTGGTCGAGCGGGTCCGCAGGCAGGTCGCGGACTTCACCCACACCTGCTTCATGGTGACGCCGTACGAGTCGTACGTCCGGGTGGCCGAGAGGCTCAACGAGATCACCCCCGGCGACCACGCCAAGCGCACCTTCCTGCTCAACAGCGGCGCCGAGGCCGTGGAGAACGCGGTCAAGGTCGCCCGGCACGCCACCGGCCGCCCGGCGGTCGTGGTCTTCGACCACGGCTACCACGGCCGGACCCTGCTGACGATGACGCTGACGGCCAAGAACATGCCGTACAAGCACCGCTTCGGCCCGTTCGCGCCCGAGGTCTACCGGGTGCCGCTGGCCTACCCGTTCCGCTGGCCGACGGGCCCGGACAACTGCGCCGAGGAGGCGGCGGCCCAGGCGATCGACCAGATCGACAAGCAGATCGGCGCGGCGAACGTGGCGGCGGTGCTCATCGAGCCGATCGCCGGCGAGGGCGGCTTCATCGAGCCCGCCAAGGGCTTCCTGCCGCGGATCGCCGAGTACTGCAGGGCCAACGGCATCGTCTTCATCGCCGACGAGGTGCAGACCGGCTTCGCCCGAACCGGCCACCTGTTCGCCTGCGAGGACGAGGGCGTCGTCCCCGACATCATCGTCACCGCCAAGGGCATCGCGGGCGGCCTGCCGCTGGCGGCCGTCACCGGCCGCGCCGAGATCCTCGACGCGGTGCACCCCGGCGGCCTGGGCGGCACCTACGGCGGCAACCCGCTCGCCTGCGAGGCGGCGCTCGGCGTGCTGGAGACCATCGAGGCCGAGGACCTGGTCGGAAAGGCCCGCCGGATCGGCGAGGTCATGCTGCCCCGGCTGTGCGCCCTCGCCGAGCGGGCGCCGGTGGTCGGCGACGTGCGCGGCCGGGGCGCCATGACCGCGATCGAGCTGGTCGTCCCCGGCACCAAGGACCCGCACCCGACGGCCGCGGCCGAGATCGCCCGGCGCTGCCACGCCGAGGGCCTGCTCGTGCTGACCGCCGGCACCTACGGCAACGTGCTGCGCTTCCTGCCGCCGCTGGTGATGCCCGAGCATCTGCTGGAGGAGGGGCTGGCGATCCTGGAGAAGGCGGTCTGCGAGGTCTGACCGTTTACGACCCGAGACGAGGGGCACCCGGCTTGACACCGTGTGCCCCTTTTGTCGTCGCTCGGCGCACTCCCGGGAGGCGATTTAACCGCGGCTTGGGACTGAGCAAAGCGATCACGGAGGGTGGCGAGGTTATAACGGTTGCGACGGGAGACTGCGTGATCAGGACGGGAAACGCGATGCACTGGAGGCCGACCGCGACGGCACGGCTCATGACGTTCGACCCCGAGGGTCTCACCCCCGCCCAGTGCGAGGGAGACGCCTGCGTAGCCTGCCACAAGAAGTGGCCCCGGCCGAGGATCCGCATCGGCCGCCTCCCCAACGACGCGATCCTGTTCGCCTGCCCGGACTGCGCCGAGGCGCTGCTCCCGCAGCCGGCCGCGGACGTGCGCCCGCTGACCCGCGGCATGGCCCTCACCACCTGAACAGGCGGTTCCTCACCGCCCGGAGAAGCGCCCGCCCCGCGGAGGGCCCCGGCGGGAAGCCCCCGGAAGACCCCGGCGGAAAAGGGCCGTGCCCTCCCCCGCCGGAGCGGGGAAGGGCGCGGGACGGGCCTGGCGGGCCGGCTTACTTGGTGAAGCCGACGGCCGTCCAGTCCTTCGGGTCGGCGTAACCGAAGGCGCCGTAGTTGGCCAGGTTCTTCTTGGTGGCGTAGATGCTCGGCCGCTGGTACAGCGGGATGGTGTGCACCAGGTCCCAGATCAGCTTGTCGGCCTGGTTGCCCAGCTCGATCGCCTTGGCCGGGTCCATCTCGCCGCTCGCCTGCTCGATCAGCGCGTCGAGTTCGGGCGTGCCGATCCGCGGGAAGTTGCTGCCGTAGTTCTCGGGGCTGGTCGGCGTCTTGTAGATCTGCGGCAGAGCCCCGTTCGGGAACGGCGTGCCGAGCCAGGAGAACGGCGCGATGTCGAAGTTGCCGGGGATGACGTAGTCGTCGAAGAACTTGTCGTCCGGGACCGGCTCGACGTTGACCTTGACGCCGACCTCCTTCAGCATCGCCTGGGTCAGCTCCGCCTCCTGCTTCGCCGTGGCCAGCGAGGCCGGGTAGGTGAAGCGGATGGCGAACTCCTTGCCGTCCTTCTTTCGGTACTCGCCCTCCTGCTTCCAGCCGGCGGCCTCCAGCAGCTGCTTGGCCTTCTCCGGGTTGTACTTGCCGACCTCGCCGGAGTTGTCCACGTACCCCTTGTGGGTGTTCATGTACAGGTGGTTGCCGAGCGTCTGGATCGGCCAGTCCATGTCCTTGAGGTCGGAGGCGACGATCGTCTCGCGGTTGATGCCCATCGCGACGGCCTGGCGGACCGACTTGTCCTTCAGCAGCTCGCTGGAGCCGTTGACGGTGAAGTGCCGCCAGTTCGGGGCCGCGGCCTTGCGGATGTCGACGTTCGGCACCTCCTTGGCCCGCTTGAGGTCGGAGGCGTTCCCCGGGATCTCGAAGGCGTCGATCTCACCGTTGGCGAAGGCGTTCATCGTCGCGCCGTCCTCGATGGCGCGGAAGATGACCTTGTCGAGCTTGGCCTTGCGGCCCCACCAGTTGTCGTCGCGGACCAGGGTGACGGTCTTGGTGGTCTCGTTGATGGAGTCGACCTTGAACGGGCCCGCGGTGACCGGGATCTTGCCGATCCAGCCCTTGTTGAAGACCTCGGGGTCGGAGTTGGTGGAGGCCGGGTAGAGCGGCGCGAACATGTTCTTCCAGTCGGGGTACTGCTTGGCGAAGGTCACCACGACGTCCTTGTCGGTGGCGCCCTTCTCCACCGACTCGACCCGGTCGTAGCCGTCGGTCGAGGAGACCTGGAACTTCTTGTCGGAGCCGTTCAGGGCCTTCCACTGCGCCTGGAAGTCCTTGTAGGTGATCGGCGTCCCGTCCGACCAGGTCGCCTTCTCGTGGATCTTGTAGGTGACGACCTGGGTCTCGCCCTGGAGTTCCATCTTCCACTCGGTGATGTAGTCCGGGTGGTTGTTGACGTCGGCCTTGTCGTCGGACAGGAAGGCGCTCGGCATGAGCGCCTCGATCACCTGGTCGGTGTTGTCGTGGGTGCCGTTGACCTGGTTGTAGTTCCAGTTGGCCTGCCACGAGCTGAGGGCCAGGGTGATGGTGCCGCCGTCGGCGACCTGCTCGTAGGGGACGGGGTTGATGGTGCTGCCCGGCAGCTGCGCGGCGGCCTGCTGGGCCTGCTCCGCCGCCTGGCTCGAACCGGCCTTGGGCTCGCCCGCGCCACCGGCGCATGCGGTGAGGGCCATGGCCAGGAGCGCGGCCCCGGCTGCGGCCTTGTAGCCGACCTTCACGTGTTCCTCCACGGGGATATCTACGGACGCGGGGCCACGGCGGCCCCGGCGTCCTCGGGGTAGTGGCAGGCGGCGCCGTGGTCGGCGGCGTGCGCGAGCCGTACGACGGAGGGCTCCTCCTCCGCGCACCTGCGGGCCTCGGCCTCGCCCAGCAGGGCGCGCTTCGGGCAGCGGGTGCGGAACCGGCAGCCCGACGGGGGGTCGGCCGGGCTGGGCAGGTCTCCTTCGAGCAGGATGCGCGTGCGCGCGCGCTCCTT
>NZ_BAAAUT010000107.1:0-10072 GCF_039534085.1 Planomonospora alba | reverse complement strand
GCCCGCCGCCCCTCCCCCCCGGGGCGGGCCCGGCGGCCGCCCGGCCCGCGCCGCGGACAGGCCCGTGACCCGCGGACCGGCCCGCGCCGCGGACAGGCCCATAACGCTGACAGGCCCATAACGCGGAGATAGGGGTGAACTGGTAGATCCGCTCCTCGTGCGAGCGCCGTTACGTTGACGGCGCACCCCCCGAACATGAGGAGAGATCACATGCTCCGCAGAAGTGCCGTGACGGCGGGTTTCGCACTCGCCCTCGCGCTGGTGGCCACCCCCGCCACCGCCCAGGCCGGACCGGACGGCTCCTTCGCCCCGGGCAAGGCCGGACCCGGTGACACGACCACCGCCCTGTACACGGAGGCCAAGGCGATGGCCGCCAAGGGCCCCGCCCCCGCCCCCGGCCTGGTCGACGCCATGGTGCGCGACCTCGGCATCAGCTCCGAGCAGGCCGCGGCCCGGCTGGTCAACGAGGCCGCCGCGTCCAAGGTCGAGCCGGTGCTCGCCGACCGGCTCGGCGAGAAGTTCGCCGGCGCCTGGGTGACCGGCCCCACCGCAGAGCTCGTCGTGGCGACCAACGACTCCGCGAAGGTCGCCGACATCCTCAAGACCGGTGCGCAGGCCAAGCTCGTCCGGCACTCGCTGGCCGCCCTCGACGCGGCCAAGGGGGCCCTCGACGCCAAGGCCGAGGGCTCCCCCAAGTCGATCGCCTCCTGGTACGTCGACCTCCAGGGCAACCGCGTCGTCGTGCTGGCCCGCGACACCGCCGAGGCGGAGGCCTTCGTGGCGGCCAGCGGCGCCGACGCCTCCCTGGTCCAGGTGGAGCGGACCGCCGAGGAGCCGAAGCCGTTCTACGACGTGCGCGGCGGTGACGCCTACTACATGGGCGGCCGCTGCTCGGTCGGCTTCTCGGTGACCAAGGCCGGCAGCCAGGGCGGCTTCGTCACCGCCGGCCACTGCGGCGACGTCGGCACCGCCACCCAGGGCCACAACCGGGTCGCCCAGGGCACCTTCCGCGGCTCCTCCTTCCCCGGCAACGACTACGCCTGGGTCGAGGTCAACTCCAACTGGACCCCGACCGGTGTCGTCAACGCCTACAACTCCGGCATCCTGCCGGTCCGCGGCTCCACGCAGCGGGCCGTCGGCTCCTCCATCTGCCGCGCCGGCTCCACCACCGGCTACCACTGCGGCACCATCAGCCAGCACAACACCAGCGTCACCTACCCCGAGGGCACCATCACCGGCGTGACCCGCACCACCGTCTGCGCCGAGCCCGGCGACTCCGGCGGCTCCTACATCTCCGGCGACCAGGCCCAGGGCGTCACCTCCGGCGGCTCCGGCAACTGCAGCATCGGCGGCACGACCTACCACCAGCCGGTCAACGAGATCCTGTCGGCCTACGGCCTGACCCTGGCCACCGGCGACGGGGGCGGGAACCCGCCGCCCACCGGCTGCACCGGCTACACGCAGACCCTCAGCGGCAGCGCCACCGCCTCCGGCCAGAACCTCTACAGCAGCGCCTTCACCGGCGGCTCCGGCACCTACCGGCTCTGCCTGGACGGCCCGAGCGGCGTCGACTTCGACCTCTACCTGCAGAAGCAGAGCGGCTCGTCCTGGGTGAACGTGGCCAGCGGGACCAGCTCCGGCCCCGACGAGTCCTTCACCTACAACGGCACCTCGGGCACCTACCGGGTCCGGGTCCACGCCTACAGCGGCACCGGGGCCTTCACCGTCGGCCTGACCACGCCGTAACCGTCCGCGGCCGCCCGCCCCGCGCCCCGCGCGGCACCCCCCGAAGAACGGCGCCGCCGTCCCCCGTGCCGGGACGGCGGCGCCGCCGCGTGTCCGGGCCCGGGACGGAACCGGCCGGGCCGCCGCGTGTCGGGCCCGGCGCGGGCGGACCGTACGGCGCGACCGCCGGGGCCGGACCGGGCGGGCCCCGGGCGGAGGGATGATGGAGGGATGAGCGACTTCCCATCCCTGAGCGAGGGCGCGGACCTGTCCGAGGTGATCGACTCCATGTCGCGGTCGGCGGAGGTCCTGGCCCGGATCGCCGACGAGGTGGAGCGGGAGCCGCTCCCGCCCGGCCTCGTGGCGGCCCTGCCCCGGACCGGGCCCGCCCTGCTGCTGGCCGCCCGGTCCGCCGAGGGCGAGGGCCGCTCGTTCGAGGCCTCGGGGCTCGTCGCCGAGGCGCTCTCCCTCGACCCGGATCTCGAACCGGCCCGGCGGGACGCCGAGGAGTACGCCGCCTGCCGTACCGACCCGGGGCTGGAGCTGCCGGAGCGGGCCGCGCACCTGTTCCGGCGACTGACCGCCTACCTCTACCGGCCGGCCCGCCGGCACCTGGTCGAGGACCTGGTGGCCCGGAGCGTGCGGGTGGCCGAGCACGCCCTGGCCGACCTGGCGCTGTTCGAGCACGACGTGGTCGGCGAGTTCCTGGACGCGCGGGGCGTCTGGCTGCGCGGGGACGAGGTCGCGCTGCTGGAGTCGTGGCGCCGGGCCCCGCTCCGGCTCTGGGAGGTGCTCGGCGTCCGCGGCCAGGAGATCACCCTGCGCGACGCCGGCGGCACCGGCGAGGACGGCGGCGGGGAGGTGACGCTGGCCGACGAGTTGCTGCCCGGGCAGGCCCTGCCCGGCGACCTGATGCTGACCCGGCTGCTGCCCGACGGCACCGGCCCGCGCGTGTTCGGCCATCCCTTCAAGGTGGACCCGGCGCGCGGGGACGAGATGCTCGCCCTGCTCGCCGGCCCGGTGGACCCGCGGGAGATCGCGGCCTTCTTCAGGCGGCCCGCCCGGCCGGGACCCGGTTCCGCTCCCACCACAGCGCCGCCCCGGTGATCAGCGCGCCGACGCCCTCCCACAGGCCCACGCCGAAGAACTTCGCGGGCGCCGCGCCGGTGACCACCAGCGTGGTGAAGACGGTGAAGGTGACCAGGCGGAACGGGACCGTCCAGAGGAAGAACGGCCGGAAGTCCACGGCCGCGGCGAGCATGTAGTAGACGCCCATGTTCACCGCCGCCATGGAGGAGGCGGCCATGTAGACGAGGGTGTAGTCGCCCGGCGCGCGGTTCTCGATCACCTCGAAGCCGAGCATCCCCAGCAGCGTGCCGGGCGAGACGAGCCCCAGGACGCCGAGCAGGAAGGCCAGCAGGCCGAAGACGGCGATGGTCCAGCCGGACGGGGTGCGCGGTAGCCGCACGGGAAGCCTCCGATGAAGAGCGCAGGTGGATCTGACCGACCGGCCGCGGGGGGTGTAGCCTCAGCACGATCTCTGATCGCGCATTTCATCATGAAATTTCCCCCCGAGGCGACGTATGGACAATCCCGGCCGGCCGATCCGCTTCAGGATCACCGCCCTCCTGCTGGTACCGATCGTCTCCCTGGTCCTGCTCTGGGGCTTCGCCGCGAGCCTGACCGCCGGGGACGGGATGCGGCTGCTGGAGATCAACACCCTCGTCGAGGGGGTGGCCACCCCCTCGGAAGCGGCGGTCATCGAGCTGCAGAACGAGCGGCTGCACTCGGCGCGCTACCTGAACGGCAGGTCCGACCAGGACACCGTCGTCCGGCAGCGGCTGGAGTCCGACCAGGCCCTGGCCTCCTTCCGCAGGCTCGCCCGCTCCGAGGACGTCAGGGGGACCATCAGCGAGGAGATGCAGATCCGGCTCACCTCGCTCTTCGCCGAGCTGGAGCAGCTGCCGGCAACCCGCGCCCTGGTCGACTCCCGTGACGCGGACACCGTCCGGGTGATCAGGTCGTACGACCGGATCATCGATTCGATGTTCCGGATGTACGACCAGATGATCCTCGTCCCGGAGAGCTCGATCTACCAGCAGGCCCGCTCGGTCACCGCGCTCGGCGAGGTGAAGGAGATCCTCTCCCGGGAGCGGGCGCTGCTGTCGGCCGTCGGCGCCGGCGGGACGCTGAGCGAGGGCGAGCACGCCGCGCTCGCCGAGATGGTCGCCACCCGCCGCCTGGCGTACCGGCAGGCCCTGGCCAAGCTCGACGCCGAGCTGCGCGCGCCGTACGAGAGGCTCGGCGGATCCCCTGGCTACGCGGACTTCCTCAAGCTGGAGGAGGAGGTGCTGGCCTCCCGCATGCTGCCGGTCGACCTGTCGCCGGTGGAGCAGGTCTGGGTCGAGGTGGAGCGCGGCCAGGTCCAGGTGGTCGAACTGCTGGTGGCACGGGTCACCCCCGCCGCCGTCGGCATCCTGGTCCAGATCGCGGTCGCCGGCGGCCTCGGTCTGGTGATGCTCGTCCTGTCGGTGGTGCTCGCCCTCCGCTTCTCCAAGCGGCTCGCCGCCGAGCTGAGCGGGCTGCGGGACATGGCCATCCAGCTGGCGGAGGTACGGCTCCCGCAGCTGGTGGAGCGGCTCCGGCGGGGCCAGGACGCGCCGGAGGAGCCGCTGCCCCCGGTGGAGGGAACGCCCGAGATCCGCGACATCGGGCAGGCGCTGGACACGGTCCGGCACACCGCCTACGAGGCGGCCGCGGACCAGGCGCGGCTCCGCAAGGGCGTCAGCCAGGTCTTCGTCAGCCTCGCCCGGCGCAACCAGTCGCTGCTCCACCGCCAGCTCACCCAGCTGGAGGCGATGCAGCGCAAGGAGGACCAGCCGGAGACGCTGGCCGACCTCTACCGCCTGGACCACCTGACCACCAGGATGCGCCGCCACGCGGAGAACCTGATCATCCTGTCCGGCGCGGCGCCCGGCCGGGGCTGGCGCAGGCCGGTCCCGGTGGTGGACGTGCTGCGCGCGGCCGTGGCGGAGGTCGAGGACTACGCCCGGGTCCGGGTGCTGCCCGCCCCGCAGGTCTCGCTGGTCGGCTCCGCCGTGGCCGACCTCATCCACCTGATCGCCGAGCTGGTGGAGAACGCGACGGTGTTCTCCCCGCCGCAGACCCGGGTGATCGTGCGGGCCGAACCGACCGCGGCCGGGCTGGCGGTCGAGGTGGAGGACCGCGGCCTGGGCGTCCCGGACGCCGAGCTGGCCGAGCTCAACCGGCGCCTGGCCGACCGGCCCGAGTTCGACCTGGCCGACAGCGACCGGCTCGGCCTGTTCGTGGTCGCCATGCTCGCCTCCCGGCACGGGGTGCAGGTCACCCTGCGCCACTCCCCCTACGGGGGGATCAGCGCGATCGCGTTGATCCCGGCCGCCGTGCTGGCCGAGGAGACGCCCGCGCTCCCCTCCTGAGGCGCGCCGCCCCGGCCCTCAGGGCGGACGGGACCACCCGGCCCGGAGAACGGACCGGACCGGCCGGGACCACCCGGCCCGCGGGGTCGCCGAGACCGCGGAACCGGTCAGGGACCGGTCCCGGACCGGGCCCGCGGAGTCAGCCGAGGCCGTAGACCCGGGCCGCGACGCCGCCGAACACCTCCGCCCGCTCGGCCGCCGAAAGCCCGGCGACCAGGGCCCGGGCCGCCTCGACCACCCGCTCGTACGGCGCGGCGAGCAGGCAGACGGGCCAGTCGGAACCGAACATGACCCGGTCCGGGCCGAACGCCTCCAGGACCACCTCGGCGTAGGGGCGCAGGTCCTCGACCGTCCAGGTGTCCCGGCCCGCCTCGGTGACCAGGCCGGAGAGCTTGCACGTGACGTTGGGCAGGGCGGCCAGCCCGCGGACCAGCCCGGCCCAGGGCTCCAGCTCCCCCGAGGCGACCGGCGGCTTGGAGCAGTGGTCCAGCACGAAGGACACGCCCGGCAGCGCGGCGGCGGTCTCGATCGCCGCGGGCAGCTGGTGGGGAAGGGTGAGCAGCTCGTAGACGAGGCCCTGCTCCCCGGCGGCCCGCAGCCCGGCGCGCACGTCGGCGCGGCAGAGCCAGCGCGGGTCCGCCTCGCCCTGCACCTGGTGGCGGACGCCCCGCAGCAGGTCCCCGCCGGGCAGGGCGCGCAGCGCGGCGAGGTCGTCGGCGACCGAGGGCGCGGTCAGGTCGGTCCAGCCGACCACCGCGGCGATCAGGTCGTGCCCGCGGGCCAGGGCCAGGAGCTCGGGGGTCTCCTCCCGGGCGGTGACCGTCTGCACCAGCACGGTGGCCGTGACGCCGTTCGCTCCGGCCGGGAGGTCCTCGATCCCGAAGTCCCTGCGCAGCGGGGCCAGGTCCGGGCCGGTGATCCACTCCTGGTCCCGCACGGACAGGTCCCAGACGTGGTGGTGCGCGTCGATCATGGCTCTCCCCGGGGCGTCGGCCGGACCATTGAACCCGCCGTCACCGGGTCATGACCAGCCCTCGCCCCCGGCCGCCTCGGCGGCCGCCCCGGCGAACCACCGGGTGATGCTGGTCGGGCGGGTGATGGCGGTGCCCACGACGACCGCGTGCGCCCCCGCCGGAGGGCCTCGGCGGCCTGGCCGGGGGTGTGGATCCGCCCCTCGGCGATCACCGGGACCGGCAGGTCGCGGGCGAACCGGGCGACCAGGTCGAGGTCCGCCAGACCATCGAGCAGGGCCTGGCCGGCCGGATCGTCGCCGCCTTCGACGAGCCCCTCCGCCGCGAGCTGCTCGACCTCGCCGACCAGATGGCCGAGCGGGCGGCGCGCGGAGAGCCCTTCATCGAGCCGGACCGCGAGTTCCACCTGCTGCTCATGGAGCCGCTGGGCAACGAGCTGATCACCCAGCTGACCGCCGCCTTCTGGGATGTGCACGCCATCGTCGCGCGCGCGCTCGACGCGTCCCCCGAGTCGGTCCGGGAGACCGTCGAGGCGCACCACGCGATCGTCACGGCGGCCGCTGCGCGCGACGTCGCGGCGTTCACCCGGGCCGTCGAGGCCCACTACGCCCCCGTACGGCGGCGCCTCCAGGAAGGACCCGGACGGCGGGACCCGGTCGCCTGAGACCGGTGCGGCCCGGACCCGCACTCCCGTCCCGCGGCCGGGGGCGGGGCCGCCCCCGGCGAGGTCATCCGCTCACGGGCGCGAACCGGTCGCCTCCGACGACCCGCAGCAGTTCCAGGCGCTCCGCGCTGCCGGTCCCCGGCCGGGGCGTGAAGACGACCAGGCGCTGGTCCTCCTCCGGGGCGAGCAGCACCTCGCAGTCCAGCTCGACCGGGCCGACCAGCGGGTGCAGGAGCCGCATCCTGCTGGACCGGCGCACGCCGACCTCGTGCCGCTCCCACAGCGCGCGGAACTCGTCGCTGGCCTCGCAGAGCCGCCGGACCAGGCGGGCCGCGACCGGGTCCCCCGGCCGGCGGGCCACGGCCGCCCGCAGGTCGGCGACGTGCGCCCGGCCGCGCCACTCCTGCTCCTCGGCGGGGTGGGCCGCACGCGCCGCGGGATCGGTGAACCAGCGCCAGACCAGGTTGCGGCCGTGCTCGGAGACCGCGCACACCCCGCCGAGCAGGGCCTCGGCCATCGCGTTCCGGGCGAGCACGTCCCCCAGGTCGCCGATCACCTGCGCCGGCGTGTCGGTGAGCCGGTCGAGCAGGCGGAGCAGGCCGGGCCGTACGTGCTCACCCGCCCGGCGGCCGGCCGGCGGGCGGTGGCCCGCCAGCAGATACAGGTGGTCACGCTCGTCGGAGTCCAGCCGCAGCGCGCGGGCGAGCGCGGCGAGCATCTGCTCCGACGGCTGCGGGCTGCGGCGCTGCTCCAGGCGGGTGTAGTAGTCGGCCGACATCTCGGCGAGCCGGGCCACCTCCTCGCGCCGCAGTCCCGGCGTGCGGCGCCTGGCCCCTTCGGCGAGCCCCACCTCGGCCGGGCGCAGCCGCTCGCGGGAGCGGCGCAGGAAGTCGGCGAGTTCACGGCGGTCCATGGGCATGCGGCAATCCTCCCGGACTCCCCGGCTCCCAGCCAGGGACCGCCGATCCCCGGCAGAGCGCTGCCCTCCCCGCCGCCGCGCCGGGGCGGCATCGTTCCCCGTGCCGGCGCGCACCCCGCGCCCGAGACGAAGGAGAAGACCGCCATGCCCACCGTCACCGTCGGCGACGCCCTGGTCCACTACACCCGCACCGGCACCGGCCCGGCCCTCGTCCTGGTGCACGGCACCGGCTCCGCGGGCGCCGAGCTGACCTGGGGGCGGCTCGCGCCCCGGTTCGCCGACCGGCACACCGTGATCGCCCTCGACCTGTCCGGCACCGACCGCACCGCCGACGGCGGAGGACCCCTCACGGTCGAGGGCCTGGCCCGGCAGGTCGCCGCCGTCGTCGAGGACGCCGCGGCCGGTCCGGCCGACGTCCTCGGCTTCTCCCTGGGCGCGCCGGTGGCCGCCGCGGTCGCGGCCTCCCGCCCCGAGCTGGTGCGGCGGCTGATCATGGTCGCCGGATGGATCCGGACGGACGCCGACGAGTACATGCGCAACCTGTTCGCCCTGCTGCGGCGGTTGGGGGACCTGGACGCCGGCGCGTTCGGCCGGCTGCTGACGATGACCGGTTTCAGCCGGGGCTTCCTCAACGCGGTCGGCCGGCAGGGCGTCGAGGACCTGGTGTCCAACGTCCCGCCCACACCCGGGACCCTGCGCCACGTCGACCTCGACGCGCGGGTGGACATCGGCCCGCTGCTGCCGCTCGTGCGGGCGCGGACGCTGGTCGTCGGCTGCGCGCAGGACGCCACCGTGCCGGTGACCTGCAGCCGCGAGCTGCACGCGGCGATACCGGGCAGCGCCTACGCGGAGATCGACGCCGGTCACGTCGCCTTCTTCGAGCGGCCCGACGAGTTCGTGAAGCTGGTCCGCGACTTCGTCCGGGCCCCGTGACCCGCCGCCGCCGCGCGACGGGCGGCGTCCCGGGCGGTCCCGCCCCCTCCGGCCCGGCGCATGGCGCCCTCCCCTTGCGGGTATGCCCGGCCCTGATGACCTGACATGGGAGAACACAGGCGGCCGGGCGTGCCCGGCCGTACCCGACGCGTGTGGGGGAGAGCCATGCCGGACCCGAGAATGTCCGATTCGGATGACCGTCGGCGCCCGGACGCCGGCCCGCAGAACCCGGCCGGCGGCGGCCGGGACCTGCAGAGTCCGCTGGCCCAGTCACCGGACGCCCAGCCGGAGCTGGACCCCGAGGGCGGCGCGTGGGTGGACCCGCACGCACCGGGGGCCGACTCTCCGGACGACGTGGAGGAGCCCTCCGACCGCTAGGACACCGCCGGGAGACCAGCCGGCCGCCGGCGGGACCTCTCCGGGGCGGGGCCCGGCCGTGCGGCCGGGCCCCGCCCCGCGCCGGTCCTCACGTCTCCGTCGGCCTCTCGTAGCCCTCGTCCTGCCCGTAGACCCGGTGGTCCGGATCGCCCTCGGGCTGGTTGGCCGGGTCGGTGGGAGACGGCGCGGCCTCACCCGCGATGTCCGGCTCACCGTGCACCTCGGGGTGCTCTCGGCGGTCGGCGAGCGGCCTGTCCTCCTCCTCGGGTCGCGACATGTCCCCTCCTTCGTCCTGGTCGGCTCCGCGTCGGCGTCCCGCCGACGGCGAAGGATGTGCCCCGGGACCGCCCGCCCATGCCCGGGACGCCCGCGTGCCGGGGGGCCGCGGGCGCGCCACCGCCCCGGCACCGGGCCGGCGGGACCGGCGCGGGACCGGGACCGGCGCGGGACCGGGACCGGCGCGGGGCGGCGGGACCGGTACGGGCCGGTGAAACCGTGCAGATGCACCGCCGATGACGAGCCGGTGAGATTCGGCACGAACTCGTGGGGTAATTAGTTCGTCACAATGTGCGACCGCGCCGCCGGCGTCCCCCGCGGTTCCCGGTGAGGCACCGACCACGTGGAGACGAGTGATGACCACCTACAGACAGCCCGCAGAGGAGCCGCTGACCTCCCCGCTGGCCCCGGTGCACCGGCGCCGCACGGGCGCCGTGATCGCGTCATGGCTGACCTCCACCGACCACAAGGTGATCGGCTACCTCTACCTGATCACCTCGTTCGTGTTCTTCACGCTCGCCGGCGTCATGGCGCTGGTCATCCGCGCCGAGCTGGCCCAGCCCGGCATGCAGCTGGTCAACCAGCTCCAGTACAACCAGCTGTTCACCATGCACGGCACGGTCATGCTGCTGCTGTTCGCCACCCCGCTCTTCGCCGGGTTCGCCAACGTCATCATGCCGCTGCAGATCGGCTCGCCCGACGTGGCCTTCCCCCGGCTCAACATGGTCAGCTACTGGCTGTTCCTGTT
>NZ_BAAAUT010000106.1:0-10426 GCF_039534085.1 Planomonospora alba | reverse complement strand
CCGGCGCAGGCCCCGCTCTCCTTCGACGGCGCCCAGCACCTGGTCAGCATGGCGGGGGGGGGGGGGGGGGGGGGGGGGCGCCGCCGGTCAGTCGGCCGGAGCGGGCTGCGGCTCCGGAGCGGGCACGGGGGCCTGGGAGGAACGGAGCGGGAGCTCCTTCAGCAGCAGGGCGGCGATCGCGCCGAGGACGGCGATCGGGGTACCCACCAGGAAGACCGTCTGCAGGGCCCGGGTGAACGCCTCCAGGATGACCTCCAGCACCGGGGCCGGCAGGGCCCGGATGGCGTCGGGGGAGCCGAGGCTGATGCCCGAGCCGCCGGCCGGCGGCAGGTGCGCGGCCTTGGCCAGGGAGGCCAGCTCCGAGCTGAGCCGGTTGGAGAGCACGGCGCCCAGGGCCGCCACGCCCACCGCGCCGCCCATGGAGCGGAAGAAGCTCACGCCCGAGGTGACCGAGGCCAGGTCGGTGCGGGCCGCGGCGTTCTGCGCGGCCAGGATGAGGATCTGCATGGAGGCGCCGAGGCCGATGCCGATCACCGCGTTCTCCACGCCGATGACCACCAGCGAGCTGTCGACGTGCAGGTGGGACAGGAGGTAGAGGCCGAGCGCGACGAGCAGCATGCCGGCGATCGGGAAGACCTTCCAGCGGCCGGTCCGGGTGACGTGCTTGCCGACCGCGATGGAGGAGACGAGCAGGCCGAAGACCATGGGCAGGGTCATCAGGCCGGAGGCCGTGGGGCTCATGCCCCTGACGATCTGCAGGTACTGCGGCAGGAACATCATCGCGCCGAACATCGCGGCGCCGACGAGCAGCGAGGCGAGGCTGGAGAGCACGAAGGTGCGGTCGCCGAACAGGCGCGGCGGGAGGATCGGGTCGGCGGCCCTGCGCTCGGCGAGCACGGCCAGGCCGAACAGCGCGAGGCTCGCGGCGCCCAGGCCGTAGGTCCAGGCGGAGTTCCACTCGAACTCGTTGCCGCCCAGCGAGAGCAGGAGCATCAGCGTGGTGGTGCCGCCGGTGATGAAGGTCGCGCCCCACCAGTCGACCTTGGCGTCGCGGCGGACGAACGGCAGCTTGAGCACCTTCTGGATGACGAAGAACGCGACCACGGCCAGGGGCACGGAGAACCAGAACGTCCAGCGCCAGGAGAGGCTGTCGACGAGGAAGCCGCCGAGCAGCGGACCGGCCACGGTGGAGACGCCGAAGACCGCGCCGATGTAGCCGGAGTAGCGGCCGCGCTCGCGGGGCTCGACCACGTCACCGAGGATGATCTGCGGGAGCGCGGCGAGACCGCCGGCGCCGATGCCCTGGACGGCGCGCGCGGCGATGAGCTGCCCCATGTCCTGGGAGAAGCCCGCGGCGATGGAGGAGACCGTGAAGACCACCAGCGCCGTCTGGAACATGAGCTTGCGGCCGTAGAGGTCGGAGAGCTTGCCCCACAGCGGCGTGGAGGCGGTCATGGTGAGCAGCGTCGCGCTGGCCACCCAGGCGAGCTGGTCCTGACCGCCCAGGCTGCCGACGATGGTCGGCAGTGCGGTGCCCACCACGGACGTCGAGATCATCGACGTCAGCATGGCGATCATGAGACCGGCGAGGATCTCCAGCACCTGCTTGTGTGTGAAGTGCGGTCTGGCCGCGGCCTCCACCTGTTGTCCGGTCAGCATGAACCGTCCCCCAATACATGTACGATGCATATGAAGGTAGTAGACGCCTGTTTACTTCGTCAAACCGGAAGGACCGAGCAGGTGGATGAGGGACGGCGCCGCTGCCGGGAGGACACCCGGCAGCGCATTCTGACGGCCGCGCGGCGCCTGTTCGCCGAGCACGGCTACGACCACGTGACCGTGCGGCTGATCGCGGCCGAGGCGGAGGCCAACATCGCGCTGATCAACCGGTACTTCGGCAGCAAGCGGGAGCTGTTCGCCGAGGTGCTCGCCGTGCAGGGCCGATTCCCCGGCGTGCTCGACGTCCCGGACGAGGAACTGCCCCGGCGCCTGGCGGAGTACGTCGCCGAGCGGCTCAGCACGGACCGGAGCAGCCCGGTGATGGAGGCGCTCGTCCGCTCGTCGTCCAGCCCGGAGATCCACGGCATCCTCCGCCAGCGGGTCAGCTCGGCCATCATGGAGCCGCTCGTCGAGCGGCTGTCCGGCGGGGACGCCCGGCTGCGGGCCGCGATCGCCACCGCGCTCATCACCGGGTCGGGCACGCTGCGCCTGCTCTACGGTCCCGACGCGGTCGAGCAGCCGGACCGGGAGGCGGTGGTCGCCCGGCTGGAGAAGATCTTCCGGGTCTGCCTGGAGCCGTGACGGCCCGCCCGGCCCGGGAGGCGTGAAGATACTAACTTTCGGCGTAAAACCGGCCCGCGGCTTGTGCGGGCCGAGCCTGTGACCGGCAGGGGGATCCTCTTAGGTTGGGGTGTCTTGCCGTCGCGGGAGATGACCAGATGTCCTTTGTGCAGCGGGTGCGCGAGCAGGCCGGAAGACACGGGCACGAGCGGTCCTACACCTTCGTGGAGGACCGCGGCGGCGAACCGCGCGAGAGCCGCCTGACCTTCGCCGAACTGGACGAGCGGGCCAGGTCGGTCGGGGCCTGGCTGGCCGGGCGCCGCATGGAGGACCGGACGGCGCTGCTGCTCCACCCGGCCGGGCTGGAGTTCCTGGCGGTCTTCCTCGGCTGCCTGTACTCCCGGGTGGTCGCGGTGCCCTCGCCGCTCCCGCAGACCGACCCCCGCGCGCTGGAGCGGGCCGCGGGGATCATCAAGGACGCCGACGTCCGGCTGGTGCTCACCGACGCCGCCGACCTCGGCACGCTCACCGCCTGGCTGCACGAGGCCGGGCTGGCCGGCGCGGTCGAGTGCGTCGCCACCGACACCCTCGCCCTGCCGGATCCGGGCGAGTGGACCGAGCCGGAGATCGGCCCGGACACCCTGGCCTACATGCAGTACACCTCCGGCTCCACCAGCGAGCCGCGCGGAGTGATGCTCGACCACGCCAACCTGCTCCACAACGAGAACGAGATCTGGCGGGCGATCGGCTCGCCGACGACGGGCGTCGGGGCCGGCTGGCTGCCGCACTACCACGACATGGGCCTCATCGGCATGCTGCTCCAGCCGATCTACGCCGGTGGAGACCTGTACTTCGCCTCGCCGATCGACTTCGTCATGCGCCCCGCCCTCTGGCTGGAGATGATCAGCCGCTACCGGGCGGAGTACACCGTCGCGCCGAACTTCGCCTACGAGTGGTGCGCCGCCCGGGTCACCGACGAGCAGGCGGCCGGCCTGGACCTGTCCTGCCTGAAGTTCGCGCTCAACGGCGCCGAGCCGGTGCGCGCCGGGACGCTGCGCACCATGGTCCGCCGCTTCGGGCCCATCGGCTTCGACGAGCGGGCCTGGGCCCCGGCGTACGGCATGGCCGAGGCGACCCTGGTGATCAGCGCGACCCCGGTGGGCCAGGGGCCGCTGGTCCGCAGGTTCGACGCCGCGGCGCTGGAGCGCAACGAGGCGGTCCCCGCGGAGGCGGGCGTCGAGCTGGTCGGCTGCGGGCGACCGGTCACCATGACCGTGGACATCGTCGACCCCGACAGCCGCCGGCCCCTCGGCGAGGGCAGGGTCGGCGAGATCTGGGTCCGCGGCGGCAGCGTCGCCCGCGGCTACTGGCAGCGCGACGAGGCCACCCGCGACGCCTTCGGCGGCCGTACCGCCACCGGGCGGGGGCCGTTCCTGCGGACCGGGGACCTCGGCTTCACGCTGGACGGCGAGCTCTACGTCACCGGCCGGATCAAGGACGTCATCATCGTCAAGGGACGCAACCTCTACCCGCAGGACCTGGAGGAGGCGGCCCGCGGCGTGCACCCCGCGCTGGGCGCGGCGGCGGCCTTCGGGCTCTCGCCCGGCGACGCGCCCCGGTCCGGTGAGGCCGGCGCGGCGGTCCCGGCCGGCGGGGCGGCTCCGCCCGGCGCGGCCCCCGGGGGCGAGCAGGTCGTGGTGGTGCAGGAGGTCAGGCGGGAGCGGCTGGGGAGACACGGCGGGGGCGGCGGGCACGGCGGGGGCGACCGGGACGGCGCGGCGGGCGCGGCCGGCACGGACCCGGTCGCCGGGCTCGCCCGCCGGGTCCAGGCCGAGCTGGCCCGCGCGTTCGGCGTCGGCGAGGTGAACGTCGTGCTGGTCGAGCGCGGCGGGGTCGGCAAGACCACCAGCGGCAAGATCCAGCGCTCCCGCACCCGGGAGATGCTGCTGACCGGGCTGCTCCCGGTCGTCCACGCCGAGCTCACCGCCGCGGTCCGGGACGCCGTGGCAGCGGCGGGCGGAACGGCCGGGGACACCGGGGACACCGGGGAGGCAGGGGAGGCGGCGGGAACAGGGCGGGCCGCGGGCGAGGGGAGCGGCGCGGCGCGCCGGGGCTCCGGGGGGCCCGCCGCGGGGCGCGCGCGGGACACCGGGACGAGAAGGTGAGGGTGAAGTGAGCATGTCCGCTGACGCCGGGATCGCCGTCGGAGTGGAGGGCCTGCGCGACTGGCTGCGGGCCAGGGTCGCCTCCTACGTCGCACGCGCGCCCGAGGAGATCGACCCGCTGGTCCCGATCGCCCAGTACGGCATGGACTCGGTCTACTCGCTGGCCCTGTGCGGCGACATCGAGGCGGAGTACGGCCTGGCGGTCGAGCCGACCCTCGCCTGGGAGCACCCGACCGTCGCGGCCATGGCCGACCATCTGCGGGGCAGGCTGAGCGCCGGCTGATGACCGCGCGGACGGCCGGCCGCCTGGCCGGACTGCTGGTGGGCCTGCTCTGCGGGCGGCGCGGCAAATGGCTGGTGCTGGCCGTCTGGCTGGGCGTCCTCGCCGTCGCCGGACCCGCCGCTGCGCTGCTGGAGACGGTGCAGAAGGACGACGTCGCCTCCTACCTGCCCGGCAGCGCCGACTCCGCGCAGGCGGTCCGGCGCATCCTCGGCATGCAGGGGGGGAGCCTGGTCCCGGCGGTGGTCGTCTACACCCGGCCCGGCGGCGTGACCGAGGCCGACGAGGCCGAGATCGCCCGGGACATGAAGGAGTTCGCCCGGATCGGGGACGTCGTCGCCGAGATGCCCGCGCCGACCGGCGGCCGGACCTTCGACCGCGGCGACCTGGACCGGGAGCTGGCGGCGTACCGCGACGCGGAGGGGAGGCTGCCCAAGCCGCTCCGCGCGGTCGAGGAGAAGCTCCACATCCCCGAGGTGAGCAGGACGATCGACCTGCTCGTCGCGGAGCGCTCCAAGGACGGTGAGGCCGTGCAGGTCGGGGTCATCCTGCGCGACCGCGGCGCGCGCGAGACGGCCGCGCTCGTCGAGCGGATACGGCGGATCGCCGGGACCGGGGCGCCGGACGGGCCGGCGGCGTACGTCACCGGGGCGGCGGGCTTCCAGGCGGACTCGCTGGCGGTCTTCTCCACCGTGGACACCGACCTGCTGCTGGCCGCCACGGGCGTGGCGGTCGCCGTGCTGCTCGTCACCTACCGCAGCGCCGTGCTCTGGCTGCTCCCGCTCGGCACCGTGCTCGTCGGGCTGGTGCTGGCGATGGGCGTCAACTACGGCCTCGCCGCCGCCGGGACGATCACGGTCAGCAGCGTCTCCGTCTCGCTGCTCATGGTCCTGGTCATCGGGACGGGCACCGACTACGCGCTGCTGATCGTCGCCCGCTACCGGGAGGAGCTGCGCCGGCACGCCGACCGGCACGAGGCGATGGCGGTCGCGCTGCGCCGGGCCGGGCCCGCCGTGGTGGCGAGCGCGGCGACCGTGGTGGCGGGCCTGCTCTGCCTGGTGGCGGCCGAGCTCAACTCCACCAGGGGGCTGGGCCCGGTCTCGGCGGTCGGCGTGGCCTGCGCGATGGTCGCGATGCTGACGCTGCTGCCCGCCGTCATGGTCGTCGCCGGGCGGTGGATCTTCTGGCCGGTGGTGCCGCACCCCGTCCCGCGGGCCGGCGCGGAGCCCGCCGGCGGGGCCTGGCGCGCCCTGGGCCACCGGATCGCGCGCGACCCCCGCCGGGTGTGGCTGGTCACCCTCGCCGCACTGGCGGTGTGCGCGGCCGGGCTCACCTCCTACCGCGAGGGCGGGGTGGGCAACGCCGGGGTGTTCCTCAACCGGCCGGACTCGGTCGTCGGGCAGGAGGTCGCGGCCCGCCACTTCCCGGCCGGGGCCGCCGACCCGGTCCAGGTGGTCACCGGCGAGCAGCACGTCCGAGACGTGATCATCGACACGGCGCAGCGGCCCGAGGTCACCGCGATCGCGCTGGGCGCCGCCGGCAACGGCGACATCCTGCTCAACGTGACCGTGCGTGCCGGCGGCGGGCAGGAGTCCGAGCAGCGCCGGGTGCTCGCGCTGCGCGACCGGCTGCGCGCGGTGGCCGCCCCCGACGTGAACGTGGGCGGGAACACGGCGCTCATCGCCGACATGGAGCGGGGCGCGCAGCGCGACCGCGAGGTGATCATCCCGCTGGTGCTGCTGGTGGTCTTCGCCGTGCTGGCGCTGCTGCTGCGCTCGCTCGTCGCGCCGCTGCTGCTGCTGGCGACCGTCGTGGTGTCGTTCCTGGCCACGCTCGGGCTGAGCGCGCTGGCCTTCACCCACCTGTTCGGCTTCGCCGGAGTGGACCAAGGGTTCGTGCTGCTGGTCTTCGTCTTCCTGGTAGCGCTCGGCGTCGACTACAACATCTTCCTCATGCACCGGGTGCGCGAGGAGGCGCGGCGGCACGGTACGGCGCGCGGTGCGATCCTCGGCCTGGAGGCGACCGGCGGAGTGATCACCTCGGCCGGGGTGGTGCTCGCGGGCACCTTCGCGGTGCTCGTGGTGCTGCCGCTCACCCAGACCGTGCAGCTCGCCTTCTCGGTGGCCGTCGGCGTGCTGCTCGACACGATGGTCGTCCGCTCCGTGCTGGTCACCGCGCTGACCCTGGACGTCGGCGACGCCGTCTGGTGGCCCGGCCGGCTGGCCCGGGGCGTGCGCCGGCGGCGCGGCCGGGGGCCGGACGCCGGCGGCCGGGCGGCCCGCGGCTCCCGGATCCGGCCCCAGGTCATGCTCAGGCCCCGGAGGCTGACCCGGCCGCGCGTCATTCTCCGGCCGGGCCCGGCGGTCGTCGGAAAACGCGAAAAGAGAGAGGGTGAGTTTAGCGGTAAGTGATAAGAGGAATTATTGCCCGGCGGATCGGCGATGTGATTTACTTCGTGGTAATAAATGGGGGGCGGATGGTCGCGTGTAATGCGCTTCGCCCTTTTTGAAGTGCTGATACTCGCTGTCAGGGCATTCCTTCGGTTGGGTTGGAAAGCGTGGCGATGGTGCTCGGTTCGAATTCTCTCCTACCATTGTCCGCGGCGCAGGACGGGATTTGGCGCGCCCAGTTGGTTTCTCCGGGCGAGCCGGTCCACATCGCCCAGTACATCGAGATCGAAGGACCGGTGGACCCTGTTCTCTTCGCCTCGGCGGTCCGGGTGGCGGCCCGCGGCCTCGACGCCGTCCACCTGCACGTCACCGGCGACGGGCAGACGGTGCGGGAAGGGGACCTCGACTGCCCGCTGGTGGCCGCCGGGGACGAGCGGGCCGCGCTGGAGTGGATGCGCGCGGACCTGGAGACGCCCTTCCCGGACGGCTCGCTGGTGTCCACCGCGCTGCTCAAGGTCGCCGACGACCGCTACCTGTGGTACCTGCGCTGCCACCACGTGGTCATGGACGGCTACAGCGGGCCGATGGTCGCCCGCCGGCTGGCCGAGGTCTACACCGCGCTGGCCGAGGGACGCGCCCCCGGTCCCGGGCGGGCGGGCCCGCTGGCCGAGCTGCTGGCCGAGGACGCCGCCTACCGCGCCTCCGCCCGGCACGAGGCCGACCGCCGCCACTGGCTGGACCGGCTCGCCGGCCTGCCCGCCGTACCGGCGCTGTCGGCGGGGACGGCCCCGGCCACCTGCCGCTTCCGGCGGTGCGGCGCGGCGCTGGACCGGGCGGAGTCCGAGGCGCTGGAGCGGGCCGCGTCCGCGCACGGCACGTCCGTCTCCGGGTTCGTGATCGCGGCCGTCGCGGCCTACCTCGCCCGCGCCACCGGCGCTGCGGAGGTGGTGCTCGGCCTGGCCGTCACCGCCCGGACCACGCCGCTGGCCCGCCGCACCCCGGGCATGCTCTCCAACGTGCTCCCGCTCCGGCTGACCACGGCGGCGCACACGGCCCTCGGCGAGCTGGCCGGGCAGGTCAACCGGGAGGTCGGGCGGCTCCTGGTGCACCAGCGCTACCGCTACGAGGACCTGCGGCGCCAGGTGCGGGGGCGGCTGTTCGGGCCGGTCGTCAACATCATGCGCTTCGACTACGACCTGAGCTTCGCCGGGCACCGCGCCACCGCCCACCCGCTGGTCACCGGCCCGATCGAGGACCTGTCGGTCAACGTCTACGACGGCGCGGACGGCCGCGGCGTCCGCGTCGACTTCGACGGCCACCCCGACCTGTACGGCGAGGCGGAGCTGGCCGGCCACCACGGGCGCTTCCTCCGCCTGCTGGACCGCATGGCCCAGGCCGGCCCCGGCACCCGCCTCGGCGACCTCGACCTGCTCGGCGCGGAGGAGCGGGAGCTGCTCGCCGGCTGGGGCACGGCGGCGGGCGAGGTCCCCGGCGGCACCGCGGTGGACCTGTTCCAGGAGCGGGTGCGGCGCGACCCCGGCGCCGTCGCGCTGGTGGCCGGGGAGACCGAGCTGACCTACGCGGAGCTGAACGCCCGCGCCAACCGCCTGGCGCACCACCTGATCCGGCTCGGCGCGGGCCCGGAGCGCCACGTCGGCCTGTCGGTGCCGCGCTCGGCCGACATGGTCGTCGCGTTCCTGGCCATCCTGAAGTCCGGCGCCGCCTACCTGCCGCTCGACCCCGGCCTCCCGGCCGAGCGGCTGGCGGTGATGCTCGCCGACGCGGACCCGCCGATCGTGGTCACCGGCGGACCGGCCACCGCCCTGTTCACCACCGGGCCCGCCGGTCCGGGGACCGCGCCCGCGGTCGTCGACCTGGACGGCTGGGACGGCACGGGGCTGCCCGCGACCGACCCGGGCGTGCCGCTCCTGCCCGGCCACCCCGCCTACGTCGTCTACACCTCCGGCTCCACCGGCCGCCCGAAGGGCGTGGTGGTCACCCACGCGGGCCTGCCCGCGTACGCGCGGACCGGGACCGGCCGGTACGCCGTCACCCCCGGCAGCCGCGTCCTGCAGTTCGCCTCGATCGGCTTCGACGGGGCGGTGCTCGAATGGCTGATGGCCTTCGACGCCGGCGCCGCGCTCGTCCTCGCCCCCGCCGGCGTGTACGGCGGCGAGCCGCTCGGCCGGTTCCTCGCCGAAGCGCGGATCACTCACGCGTTCGTCACCCCCGCCGCGCTGGCCTCGGTCCCCGAGGCGCCGCTGCCGGAACTGCGCACCCTGCTGGTCGGCGGCGAGGCCTGCCGCCCGGAGCTGGTCCGCCGCTGGGCCGCCGGCCGCCGGATGATCAACGTCTACGGGCCGACCGAGACCACCGTCGTGGTCACCGCCAGCGACCCGCTGACCTCGCCCGGCGACACCCCGATCGGCCGCCCCGTGCTCGGCGCCCGGCTCCAGGTCCTCGACGCGGCCCTGCGCCCGGTCCCGCCCGGCACGGCCGGGGAGCTCTACGTCTCCGGCCCGTGCGTGGCCCGCGGCTACCTCGGCCGGCCCGGCCTGACCGCCGAGCGGTTCGTCGCCGACCCCTCCGCTCCCGGCGGGCGCATGTACCGCACCGGCGACCTGGTCCGGTGGCGGGCCGACGGGGCGCTGGAATACGTGGGCCGGGCCGACCAGCAGGTCAAGATCCGGGGGTTCCGGATCGAGCCGGGCGAGATCGAGGCGGTGCTCGCCGCCCACCCGCAGGTCGCGCAGGCGGCGGTGCTGGCCCGCGCCGACCACCCGGGCGACCGGCGGCTGGTCGCCTACGTCGTCCCCGCGGAGGCGGCGGAGCGGCCCGACCCGGACGCGCTGCGCGCGTCCGCCCGGCGGTCGCTGCCCGACTACATGGTGCCCGCGGCCGTCGTCGTGCTCGACGCGCTGCCGCTCAACGCCAACGGCAAGCTGGACCGCGCCGCGCTGCCCGCGCCGGAGTGGGGGACCGGGGGCAGGGAGCCGTCCGGCGACCGCGAACGGCTGCTCTGCACCCTGTTCGCCGAGGTGCTCGGGGTGCCCCGGGTCCGCGCCGACGACGGCTTCTTCGACCTGGGCGGGGACAGCATCCTGGCGATCGGGCTCGTCGCCCGGGCCAGGGAGGCGGGCCTGGTGATCACCCCGGGACAGGTGTTCCGGCACCGCAGCCCGGAGGCCCTGGCGCTCGTCGCGCAGGAGGGCGGTCCGGAACCGGCGGGGGACAGTGGCGGGGCGGGACCCGTGCCCCCGACCCCGATCATGCACTGGCTGGCCGAGGCCGGCGGGCCGATCGGCGCCTTC
>NZ_BAAAUT010000105.1:0-10798 GCF_039534085.1 Planomonospora alba | reverse complement strand
TCCAGGGCCAGCGCCCGGGCGATGCCGATGCGCTGGCGCTGGCCGCCGGAGAAGTGCTGCGGGTAGCGCTCGGCGTGCTCGGGCGCGAGGCCGACCAGGGTGAGCAGCTCGGCGACCCTGGCCTTGACCGCCTTGGCGTCCCTGTACCCGTGCGCGCGCAGCGGCTCGGCGAGGATGTCGCCGACCGGCATGCGCGGGTCGAGCGCGGCCATCGGGTCCTGGAAGACGATCTGCAGGTCCCGGCGGAGCCCCTTGCGCTCGGCCTTGCCGAGCTTCGCGCTGTCCTTGCCGAGCACCACGACCGAGCCGCCCTGCGGCGCCTGAAGCTGCATGATCTGCTGGAGCGTGGTGGTCTTGCCGCAGCCCGACTCGCCGACCAGGGCCAGCGTCTCGCCCTCGCGGACGTCGAAGCTGATGCCGTCCACCGCGTGGACCGTTCCGACCCGCCGCTTGAAGACCATGCCCTTCATCAGCGGGTAGTGCCGGACGAGGCCGTCCACCTCCAGCACGGTCCGGCGCTCCTCGCGGGGGCCGAGCCCGGCCGGCGCGGCCGGGGCCTCGGGCACCGGGTAGACGTCCGCGCCGTCGAGGTTCTTCAACTCGATCTCGTGGGCCCGGATGCAGGCCGCCATGCGGCCGCCGGTGCCGATCCGCTCCAGGTCCGGCTCGGCGTCGTCGCAGGCGTCGACCTTGAGCGGGCAGCGCGGCGCGAACGGGCAGCCCTTCGGGAGATCGGCCGGCGAGGGCGGGTTGCCCTCGATCGGGATCAGCCGCTCGGTCGGGCGGTCCATCCGCGGGATCGAGGCGAGCAGGCCCATCGTGTACGGCTGGCGCGGGCGGTGGTAGATCTCTTCCACGGTGCCCGTCTCGACCGGCTTGCCGGCGTACATCACCAGCACCCGGTCGGCCAGCCCGGCGACGACCCCCAGGTCGTGGGTGATCATCACGATGCCGGCGCCGGTCTCCCGCTGCGCGGTCTTGAGCACCTCCAGCACCTGCGCCTGGATGGTCACGTCCAGCGCGGTGGTCGGCTCGTCGCAGATCAGCACGTCGGGGTCGTTGGCGATGGCCATGGCGATCATCGCGCGCTGGCGCATGCCGCCGGAGAACTCGTGCGGGAAGGCCTTGGCCCGCACGTCCGGGTGCGGGATGCCGACCAGGTCGAGCAGCTCCACGGCGCGCTTGGCGGCGACGTCCCTGCCCACCTTCTGGTGGATGCGCACGGCCTCGGCGATCTGGTCGCCGATCGTGTAGACCGGGGTGAACGCGGAGAGCGGATCCTGGAAGATCATGCCGATGTTCTTGCCGCGGAGCCGGTTCAGCTCCCTCTCCGGCGCGCCGATCAGCTCCCGGCCGTGCAGCTTCACCGAGCCGCTGACCTCCGTGCCCTCCGGGAGCAGGCCCATCACCGCGAGAGAGGTCACCGACTTGCCGGAACCCGACTCTCCGACGATGCCGAGCACCTCGCCCCGGTGGAGCCGGTAGCCGACGCCGCGCACGGCCTTGATGCCGCCGCGGAAGGTGACGTTGAGGTCGGTCACTTCGAGGACGGGCGTGCCGTTCCCCGCGGTGGGCTCGTTCACTTGTTGCTCCCCGGGTCGAGGGCGTCGCGCAGGCCGTCGCCGATGAGGTTGACGCTGAGCACGAGCAGGACGAGCAGGCCGGCCGGGAAGAGGAAGAGCCACGGGTAGCCGGTGACCTTGTCGCTGCCGGCCGCGATGAGCGTGCCGAGCGAGACGTCGGGCGGCTGGATGCCGAACCCGAAGAAGGACAGCGACGCCTCGCCGATGATCGCCGTGCTGACGTTGAGTGTGGCGTCGATGATCAGCAGAGAGGAGAGGTTCGGCACGATGTGCCGCAGGATGATCTTCCAGCCGGGGATGCCCATGTAGCGGGCGGCCAGCACGAACTCGCGCTCCCGCAGGGAGAGCGTCATGCTCCGCACCATCCGGGAGGTGATCATCCAGGAGAAGAGCGCGAGCAGGGCGACGAACCAGAGCCAGGAGCCGCCCTTGAGCCGCGGCGAGACGATCGCGATGATCAGGAAGCTGGGCAGCACGAGCAGCAGGTCCGCGCCCCACATCAGGGCCTTGTCCGCCCAGCCGCCGAGGTAGCCGGCGGTCGCGCCGACCAGGGCGGCCAGTCCGGTGGAGACGAGGGCGACGAGGAAGCCGATGACGATCGACTTCTGCATGCCGCGCAGCGTGACCGCGTAGACGTCCTGGCCGATCTGGGTGGTGCCCCACCAGTGGTCGGCCGAGGGCGGCATGAGGAAGGCGCTGAAGTCCTTGTCGGTCCAGTCGTAGGGGCCGAGGAAGGGGCCGACGTAGGCCAGCGCCAGGAGCAGGACCAGCGCGAGCAGGCCGTAGCGGGCCTGCCGGTTCCGCAGCATGCGGGCGAGGACGACCTTGGAACGCATCTTTCAGCTCACCCGCACCCGGGGGTCGATGGCCGCCACGAGCAGATCCGACAGGAAACCGGCCACCAGGACGCAGACGGCGGTGAACAGGCTCACCGCGGCGACCGCGTTGGTGTCGTGAGTGTGGATCGAGTCGACCAGCCAGGCTCCCATGCCGTGCCAGCCGAAGATCTTCTCGGTGAAGGTCGCACCGGTCAGCATCGTGCCGAACGAGAAGGCGAAGTAGGTCGCGACCGGGACCAGCGAGGTCCGCAGCGCGTGCTTGAACAGCGCGTCCCTGCGGCTGAGCCCCTTGGCGCGGGCGGTCCGGACGAAGTCCTGGCCCAGCACGTCGAGCATCATGTTCCGCTGGATCCGGCTGTAGTAGGCGATCTGGCCGAGGCTGAGCGAGATCGTCGGCAGGATCAGGTGGTTGAGCCGGTTGGCGAACTGCTCCCAGCCGCTCAGCGCAGGGTTGTACTCGCCGGTGTACTCCAGGAGCGTGAAGCCCAGCGCGTCGTTGAGCCCGACCGCCGCGATGGTCAGCAGCGTGGCGAGCACGAAGACCGGGATCGCCATGACCACGAAGGAGCTGACCCCGATAGCCCGGTCGCTGATCCTGTACTGCTTGACCGCGGCGTAGGCGCCGACGCTCACTCCGACGGCCGCGCCGACGAGCGTGCCGACGAGCAGCAGGCGCAGGCTCACCCCGACCCGGCGGCCCATCTCCTCGTTGATGGACTTGCCGTCCCAGGTCTTGCCCAGGTCACCCGTGGCGACCCCGGCGACCCAGGTGACGTAGCGCTGGAAGACCGGCGTCTTGTCGTTGAGGTTGTAGTCGTCCAGCGTCGCGTCGATGACGGCCTCGGCCACCGGTGGCTGGCGGTCCTCGTACTTGAAGCGCGGGTTGAGGCTGGTCGCGGCGAGGAAGTAGGCCATGCTCGCGGCGATCGCCACCAGCAGCACGTTGCTGACCAGCCGCTTGAACAGGTAGGCGCCCATCATCCTCCCCTCGGGGATCGCGCGGGAGTGCGAGGGGCGCTCGTCAGCCGGTTACCCGGACATACAGAAATCCCCGTTAACGCACGATTGATCCCGGTTTAAGGGTTTTAGGCCGGGATAAGCGAAACGATACCCGCGGGTAGCGAGTGGAGCAGACCGTAAGAGATAACGATCCAACGTAGATATGTCCGTTTCTCGTGACGTATGTGCAGATTTCGTGACAGACAGCACAGCGGGCCGGAGGCTCCCGGCGATCCCCGCAGGCAGCGGCTCCGGCGCGCCGCGATCCCGACCGGCCCACCCCCGCACCGGCCCGCTCCGGCCCCCGGACGGCCTGGGCTCCGGACGGCCCGGACGGCCCGGACGACTCGGCCCCGGACCTGTGGACGGTCCCGGCACGGCGAGGGGGCGGCCCCCGGTGGTCCGGGTGGCCGCCCCCTTCGTCAGGCGGGTCGCCGTCAGGCGGACAGGAGCACCTCGCGGTCCTGCCCGGGCTCGCGGAGCTGCTCGACCTTCGTCTGGTCGCGCATCCCCCACGGCGAGCCGTAGTCGTTGAGCAGTTCCAGGAACGGCACCGCGTCGAACGCCTCAGGCCCCAGCACGCCCGTGCCCGACCACACCCCGCGGGCCAGCAGTTCCAGCGCCACCACGGGGTGCACGGCCGTCTGCCAGACCACGGCCTGGCAACCGTACTCGCGCATGGACCAGGAGTTGTCGACCACGTGGTACAGGTAGACCTCGCGCGGCTCGCCGTCCTTGCCGAGGCCCTTCACCCAGGTGCCGGCGCAGGTCTTGCCGCGCATCCGGTCGCCGAGCGTGGCCGGGTCGGGCAGCCGGGCCGCCACCACGTCGCGCGGCGAGGTCTCGACCCCGCCCACCTTGATCTTGTCGGCGCTGTCGAGGCCCAGCTTGCGCAGGGTCTTCAGCACGCTGATGAACTCCTCGCCGAGGCCGTACTTGAACGTCACCCGCCTGGCGTCGATCCAGCGCGGCACGAGCAGGACCTCCTCGTGCTCGACGTTGACGCACTCGACCGGCCCGATGCCCTCGGGGAAGTCGAACACCTCGGGCTCGCTGAACGGCTCGGTGGTGCGCCAGGCCCCGTCCTCCCAGACCACCGGCGGGTTGAGGCACTCCTCGATGGTCGTCCAGATGGAGAAGGTCGGCGCGAAGTCGTAACCGTCCACCACGAGGTTGGACCCGTCGCGGACGCCGATCTCGTCGATCTCCGAGAACAGGTGGTCGGCGGCGTAGCGGGCGAAGACGTCGGCCAGCCCCGGCTCCACCCCCATGCCCACCAGCGCCAGGGAGCCCTTGGCCCGCCACTCGCCGTCCAGCGCGAACTGCTCGTCGCCCAGCTTCACCCCCGGCAGCTCGTACGGCCGGAGCGGGTGGGGCTTCGACAGCGACATCGCCATGTCGAGGTAGCGGGCCCCGGCGTTCAGCGCGGCCCGGAACAGCGGCATGGTGAAGCGCGGGTCCACGGCGTTGAAGAGCACGTCGCAGCGGTGCTCGGCGAGAGCGGCCTCGACCGCCCCCTGGTCGGAGGCGTCCAGCGCGATGGCGCTGAAGCGCGGGTCTCCGATCTTGGCCACGACCTCCGTGGCCCGGCTCTGTTTAGAGTCCGCCACCACGATGTGTTCGAAGAAATCTCGGCGGGCGGCGATGGGAACGACGGCGGAGCCGACGCCGCCGGCCCCCACAAGAAGGATTCTCATGCCGGGACTCTATAACTGACTGGTCGACCAGTCGATAGCGTGGACGGAGTTTTTCCACCGAATCCACAGCAGGAGAAGGTGATCACCGCGGAAACCGTCGCGGCCCGCGGAGGCGGCGGTGAGCGACCGGCGCGTCGCGGACCGGCCGGGCACCGGCGGCCCGTCGCGGACGCGCTCCGGGCCCGTGCGCGGGCACGGCGAGAGCACCCGGCGGACGCGCGGGAAGGCGGGCGCCCCGGGGCCGGGGGAAGCACCCGGGGCGCCCCTGGCAGGCGCCGTCCGGCGGGTGGACCGGACGCGCCCGCGGCTCGTCGGTCACCGGCGGGGCGGTCCGCCCGCGTCGTCGCCTACTTCACGAGATCCTTCCAGCGGGCCACCCAGTCGGTGTAGTCAGTGCATTCCCCGCCCGGGCCTCCGCAATCCCGCGATGGGCGGACGGCAAAGAACACCTTGTCCGGCCGCTCGCCGTCCCGCGCCCCGTAGACGGCGCAGACATGGCGGGCGCGCCCGGTGCAGGCCTCCGGGTTGGCCGGCGCCAGCCCCGTCCAGGCGGCGGCCCAGCGCTGCGCCTCGGCCGAGGTGATCCAGTTGAGCCACCGGTAGGCGCAGTTCGGGCTGGCGGCGTCCGCGGTGACCATCCACGAGTCGGCCCAGCCGGTCCGCGGCGCGTCCCCGAAGGTCCCCGCCGGCCGGCCCGCACGCGCGAAGAGGTCGGCGTGGTACGGCCACGCCTGGGCCAGGCCCACCCTCCCGCTCGCCAGCGCCCGGACCACCTCGACCGGATCGTCCCAGTAGATCCGCTCGGCGCCGTCCCGCTCGGCGAGCAGCCCGACCGCCGCGTCGAGCTGGGCCGGGGTGAGCCGGAAGGGGTCGGAGACGCCCGCTCCGGATCCGGTCCGCGCGAGCGCGAGCGCGGCGTCGGCGATGCCCAGCGGGTCGTTCCTGATCGCCGCCGGGCCCTCCGTGTAGAGGTCCTCGGGGCCGTCGTGGCGGCCGCCGCCGTGGACGACCTGGTTGACCCCCCACAGGTAGGGGACGCCGTAGACCTGGTCCTTCCAGCGCAGCGCGGGCAGCTCGCGCAGCCACTCCGGGATGTCCCCGTACGGCTCGACCAGGGCGGTGTCCACCGGCGCGACCCGCCCGGCGGCCATCAGCTCCCCGGCCAGCTCCGGGGTGGGCGAGACGACGTCGTAGGAGCCGCGGCCCAGCCTGGCGGCCATCTCCTCGCCCGTCCGGACCCGGTCGAGCGCCACGACCCGGCACCCGGTCTCCCGCTCGAACGGCGTGACCCAGTCGACCTTCGCGCTCGTCCCGCCGTACTCGACGCGGCCCTGCAGCGTCAGCACGCGCAGGGTCCCCTCGGAGGCCCCGATCGCGGGCGAGGGGCTCGCGCTCGCGGCGGGACTCGCGCTCGCGCCCGTGCCCGGTGAGCCCGTGGGCGCCGCAGACGGCGCCGCGGTGACGCCCGCCGCGGGCGCCGGCGCCGAACCGGCCGCGAGCCGCAACCCGGCGTCCGCCGTTCCGCCGCAGGCCGCGAGCGCCAGGACGCCCGCCCCCGCCGTCGCCGCCAGCCTCGTGCGGCGGAGCCGGTCCCTGCCCACGTAAACCCCCCTTGACGACGCCGCTGCCGACCTGCTCGGAGCCTACCTGTCCCGGGGCCGGGGCCGCGGCGGAGGCGCGCTCCGCTGGGCCCGCGGCGCGGGAGGCCGGGGGCCCAGCGGAGCGGCCGGCCGGGGAGCGGTCAGCCGTTGGCGGGGAAGCCCAGGTCGACGCCGCCGTGGCCGGGGTCGGGCCAGCGCGAGGTGACGACCTTGCCCCGGGTGTAGAAGTGCACGCCCTCGGTGCCGTGGACGTGCGTGTCCCCGAAGAGCGAGGCCTTCCAGCCGCCGAAGCTGTAGAACGCCATCGGCACCGGGATCGGCACGTTGATGCCGACCATGCCGACCTCCACCTCGTTCTGGAAGCGCCGGGCGGCGCGGCCGTCGTTGGTGAAGACGGCGGTGCCGTTGCCGTACTCGCCGCCGTTGATCAGTGCCAGGCCCTCGGCGTAGGAGGAGACCCGCACCACCGCCAGGACTGGGCCGAAGATCTCCTCGGTGTGCACCCGGGAGCCCGGCGGGACGTGGTCGAGCACGGTGGGCCCGAGCCAGAAGCCGGGCGTCTCGGCCGCGGCGCCGCCGCCGAGGACCGGGGTGAGCCTGCCGTCCACCACCAGCTTCGCGCCCTCGGCGACGCCCAGGTCCAGGTAGGAGGCCACCTTGTCGCGGTGGGCCGCGGTGACCAGCGGGCCCATCTCGGAGCGGGGGTCGTCCCCGGGGCCGACGACGAGCTTCTCCACCCGGGAGACGATCTTCTCGACGAGCGCGTCGCCGACCGGGTCCACGGCCAGCACGACGGAGATCGCCATGCACCGCTCGCCGGCCGAGCCGAAGCCCGCCGAGACCGCGGCGTCGGCGACGAGGTCGAGGTCGGCGTCGGGCAGGACGAGCATGTGGTTCTTGGCGCCGCCGAGCGCCTGGACCCGCTTGCCGGCCGCGGTGCCGGTCTCGTAGACGTAGCGGGCGATCGGGGTGGAGCCGACGAACGAGACCGCCTTGACGTCCGGGTGCGCCAGGAGACGGTCCACGGCCTCCTTGTCGCCCTGGACCACGTTGAAGACGCCGTCCGGCAGCCCCGCCTCCCGCCAGAGCCGGGCCAGCAGCAGCGAGGCCGACGGGTCCTTCTCCGAGGGCTTGAGCACGAACGTGTTGCCGCAGGCGATCGCGATCGGGAACATCCACATCGGGACCATGGCGGGGAAGTTGAACGGGGTGATCCCGGCGACCACGCCCAGCGGCTGGCGGATCGAGTAGGAGTCGACCCGGGTCGAGACGCCCTCGGAGAAGCCGCCCTTGAGCAGGTGCGGGATGCCGCAGGCGAACTCCACCACCTCCAGGCCGCGGGCGACCTCGCCCAGCGCGTCGGAGCGCACCTTGCCGTGCTCGGCGCTGATCAGCCCGGCCAGCTCGTCCGCGTGGGCGTGTACGAGCTCGCGGAAGCGGAACAGCACCTGCGAGCGCTTCACCAGCGGGGTGTCCCGCCAGGCGGGGTGGGCCGCGGCCGCGGCCGCCACGGCAGCGTCGACCTCCGCGGCCGAGGCGAGCCGTACCCGCCCGGAGACCTCGCCCGTCGCCGGGTCGAAGACCTCCGCGCCGCGGCCCTCGCCCGCGACGGGGGTTCCGTTGATCCAGTGGGTGATGTCCTTCACGATCCTGTGCTCCCCGTGCGCCTACGGCGCGACTTGTGCGTTGACGGTCTCCAGCGCGGCGACGACGATCCCGAGGCCCTCGGCGGCCTCCTCCGTCGTCAGGGTGAGCGGCGGCGCCATGCGCAGCACGTTGCCGTGCAGCCCGCCCTTGCCCACGAGCAGGCCCGCCTTCCTGCTCTCCTCCATGAAGGCGGCGGCGAGCTCCGGGGAGGGCGCGCCGGTGGCGGGGTCGATCAGCTCGACGGCGAACATCAGCCCCTTGCCGCGCACGTCGCCGACGATCGGCAGCCGCGGCGCGGCCTCCCGGAGGCCGTCGATGATCAGCGCGCCGGTCCGCGCGGCGTTCGCCTGCAGGTCGTGGTCGAGCACGTAGTCCAGGGTCGCGTTGGCGGCGGCCATGGAGACCGGGTTGCCGCCGAAGGTGGACAGGCCGGTCGCGTGCGGGGCGTCCATCAGGTCGCCGCGGGCGACGACGCCGCCGACCGCGAAGCCGTTGCCGAGGCCCTTGGCGAAGGTCATCATGTCCGGCGTGACGCCGTGGTTCCGGATGCCGAAGAAGGCCGAGCCGGTCCGGCCCCAGCCGGTCTGCACCTCGTCGGAGACGAACAGGATCCCCTCGGCGTCGAGGACCTCCTTGTAGGCGGCGAACAGCCCGTCGGGCGCCATGGTGAACCCGCCCACGCCCTGGACCGGCTCGGCGATCAGCGCGGCCACGTCGCCTCCGGCGGCGGTGGCGAGCACGTGGCGCAGGTCCTCGACGCAGGCCGCGATGTACTCGGCGTCCGACATGCCGCGGAACTGGGGCAGGTGCCGGTCGGTGCCGTGCAGGAAGTGCACGTTCAGCGGCGACAGGGAGTTGTTCCGCCAGGAGCGGTTGCCCGTCACGCCCGCCGTACCGAAGCTGCGGCCGTGGTAGCTCTGCCGCATGGCGAGCACCTGGTCGGACCTGCGCGCGTAGGTGGCCAGCAGCAGGGCCGCCTCGTTGGCCTCGGTGCCGGAGTTGGTGAAGAAGACCTTCGCGTCCTCGATCCCGGACAGCCTGGCGATCTTCTCGGCGAGCTCGATCTGGCCGCGGAGCAGGTAGACGGTGGAGGTGTGCACCACCCCGGTGGCGAGCTGACGCTCGACCGCCTCGCGCACCTCGGGCACGTCGTACCCGATCATGTTGGTCAGGATGCCCGCGAAGAAGTCCAGGTAGCTCTTGCCGGACGCGTCGACGACCCGGCACCCCTTGCCGCCGACGATCTCGATGGGCTCGTTGTAGTAGAGGGTCAGCCAGTCGGGCATGACCGCCCGGTGACGCGCAAGAAGGTCTGACATGCACCGAGTATCCCGGTTCGCCACCCCGGCTCCCACCCGCCGGACTGTCGGGGAAAGTCCTCCGGAGCCGTCACCGTGTAAATCTCCGCGGACCGCCCGCCCGTCCCGGCGCACCGGCGGGACCAGCGGTCTCGGCCCAGTACCCCCGAAGACATCCCACAGTGCTAAGCCGTCAAGCGAGCGGCCCCTACTGGCCGATCCCGGATGACCAGCCGGGTTGTCATCGGTGCTGAGCAGGGAGCGCCCCTACGGGAGCGACGGTGTGCGCTCCGCCGCCCGCGCAACGCCAGACGGCCGTTCCGCGTTCCAGGTCGGCGTGTAGGCCCAGGTGGTGCACCGGGCAGGTCGGCCAGACCGTCCAGATCAGCTCCATGATCGTTTCTTGGGCGGCGTCGGCGATGTTCGCCAGCGCTCCCTGGAGATCTCGTCCCGCAACGGGCCGGATGCCGTTGCCGTGATGACCGCCCTGGAATTCCACCCAGGCCTGACCGCTGTCGTCCCAGCCCGGCGTGACCAGCCGGAGCGTTCCGGCGATCCCGGCGGCGCGAACATCGCGTTCTGCGATCCCCAGTGCCTGTTCCAGCGTCGCCCACAGGCCCGGTTCCAGGGCGAAGGTCGGTTCGAAACCGATGTCGTCGAGCAGACGTTCACCCAGCCGGGTCGGCCACCGTCAGATCAGCGGTAGGGCGTTCGAGGACTTCCTGCACGGCGACGGTGCGTCGGCCCCACTCCTCCAGCAGGCACGCCAATTCCAGGACCGGGCCCGCATCGAGGTCACCGGAGCGCAATGCCGCATAGATCCGGCCGCCCACCTCGGCGAAAGCCGGCCCGGGCTGCTCATAGAAATGCATGCCGCAGTGTCGCCTACTGCCGGAAGCCGATCCAAATGAGAAACCGCACCAGCGGCGATGATGTCCGCATGTTCATGAGCTGCGCGGTTTTCAGCGCGGCCAGGCAGCGTCAGCGGTTCGCATGTCCCAGGCGCGCTGCTCGTCATAGCCGGTGCGACGGCGCAGGCAGCCGTGGTAGATGCCGACCAGGCGGTTGGCCAGCACCCGCAGGGCCGCATGATGGCCGGCTCCGGCGGCGCGGTGCCGGTCGTAGAGGGTGCGG
>NZ_BAAAUT010000104.1:5796-10829 GCF_039534085.1 Planomonospora alba | reverse complement strand
TCACCGGAGCCGTGGTCGAGGAGTTCACGGCCGAGTACTGGGTGCGGCATGTGCGTGAGGCGGTGCGGTTCGCCGACGGGGTGCGGTTCCTGGAGGGCCAGGGCGTGTCGCGGTTCGTGGAGTTGGGGCCGGACGCGGTGCTGACCGGCATGGCCCAGGCGTCCGTGGAGTCCGGCAAGGCGGTCCTCGTCGCCGCGCTGCGCGGCGGCCGGGACGAGGCGGCCACGGCGGTCGCGGCCGCCGGCCGGCTGCACGCGTGCGGCGTGCGCGTCGACTGGGACGCCTTCTACGCCGGGTCCGGCGCCCGCCGGGTGGACCTGCCCACCTACGCCTTCCAGCGCAGGCCGTACTGGCGCGAGGACGCGGGCCGCACCGGGCAGCCTGCGGCCGAGGCCCGGCACGAGGCGGTGGAGGAGCCCCCGCCGCCGGTCCCGGCCGGTCCGGCGCCGCGGGTCGCCTTCCTCTTCCCCGGCAACGGCGCGCACCGCGCGGGGACGGGCCGGGAGCTGTACGCGGCCTCCGAGGTCTTCGCCGGGGCGCTGGACGAGGTCTGCGCGCAGCTCGACCGGCACCTGGACCGGCCGCTCCGCCCGCTGATGCTCGCCGAGGCGGGCACGGCCGAGGCCGCGCTGCTGGAGCAGACGCCCTTCGCGCAGGCCGCGGTCTTCGCCCTGGAAGTGGCGCTGTTCCGGCTGCTGGCCGCCCAGGGACTCACCCCCGACGTCCTGGTGGGGCACTCGGTCGGGGAGCTGGCGGCCGCGCACGTGGCCGGGGTGCTGTCCCTGCGCGACGCTTGCGCGCTGGTGGCCGCCCGGGGCCGGCTCCTGCGGGAGCTGCCGGGCCGCGGCGCGATGATCGAGGTCACCGCGACCGAGGAGGAGATCACCCCCTGGCTGACCGACCGGGTCGCCCTCGCCGAGGTCGGCGGCCCCCGGTCGGTGGTGCTGTCCGGCCCGGAGGCGGCCGTGCTGGAGGTCGCCGGGCGGCTGGAGCGCGAGGGCCGCACGGTCCGCAGGCTCGGCGTCCGGCACGGCTTCCAGTCGCCGCTGGTGGAACCGGTGCTGGAGGAGTTCCGGCAGGCGGCCGGGCGGGCGGTGTTCCACGCGCCGAAGATCCCGCTGGTCTCCGGGGCGACCGGCAGGACGGTCACCGAGGGCGAGGCGGTCACCGCCGACCACTGGGTCCGGCAGCTGCGCGACACCGTCCGGTTCGGCGACGGCGTGCGCGCCGCCCGCGAGCAGGGCGCGACCTGCTTCGTGGAGCTCGGCCCGGACACGGTGCGGGCGGCGGCCCAGGAGACCCTGGCCGCCTCCGGGGACGCCGGACCGGACGAGACGGTCGTGGTGCCGGTCCTGAACCGGACGCAGCCGGAGACCTACGCGCTGGCCACCGCCCTGGCCCGGCTCCGGGTGCAGGGCGTGCCCGTCGAGCGGACCGCCCCGGCGTCCGGTGAGCCGCGCACCCCGGCGGGCGGGACCGCCGCGCCGGCGGGCGCGGGCACGCCGTCGGACGTGAGCGCCGCCGGTCTCGACGCGGTCGACCACCCCTTCATCGCCGCCGTCACCGCCCCCGCCGACTCCGACGGCGCCGTGCTGACCGGTCGCCTGTCCCTGGCGACCCACCCCTGGCTGGCCGACCACATGGTGGGCGGCGCGGTCATGCTGCCCGGCACCGGCCTGGTCGAGCTGGCCGTACGGGCCGGGGACCAGGTGGGCTGCGACCGGGTGGAGGAGCTGACGCTGGAGGCGCCGCTGCTGGTGCCCGAGCAGGGCGGCCTCCAGGTGCAGGTCGTGGTCGGCGCGCCCGGCGACGCCGGGACCCGTCCCGTCGCCGTGTACTCCCGCGCCGAGGAGGGCACCGACGGTGAGGACGCGACCTGGGTGCGGCACGCCGGCGGACTGCTCGCCCCCGGCGCGGGCGGGGAGACCTTCGACCTGGCGCAGTGGCCGCCGGCCGGGGCCGAGCCGCTCCCGCTGGACGGCCTCTACGACAACATGGCGGCGGCCGGACTGCTCTACGGACCCGCCTTCCAGGGCCTGCGCCGCGCCTGGCGGCACGGCGGCGAGGTGTTCGCCGAGGTCGTCCTGCCCGCCGCGCAGAGCGGGGAGGCCGCCCGGTTCGGACTCCACCCGGCGGTGCTCGACGCGGGCCTGCACGCCCTGGCGCTCACCGGCCCCGGCGGCGGGGACGGCGGGGAGGCCGGCGCGAGCGTGCCCTTCGCCTGGACCGGCGTCACCCTGCACGCCACGGGTGCCTCCGCGCTGCGCGTGCGGCTGTCCCCGACCGGATCCGGCGGCGTGGCGCTGCGGATCGCCGACATGGCGGGCGCGCCGGTCGCCTCGGTCGACGCGCTGAAGCTGCGCCCCATCACCGCGGCGGGCGCCGCCGCGGCCCACGGCGTGCACGGCGACCGGCTGTTCCGGACCGAGTGGACGCCGCTGCCCGCCACCGGTGCGGCGCCCGTGGCGTGCGCCGGCTACGACGCGCTGGCCGCGGACGTGACGCTGCCGGTGCCGCCGGTCGTGGTGCTGCCGTGCGTCGGCCACGGCGCCGCCGGTGCCGGGGAGGTCCGGGCGGCCGTCCGGCGGGTGCTGGACGCGCTGCGGGCCTGGGCGCGGGAGGACCGGTTCGGTTCCGCGACGCTGGCCGTGCTCACCCGGGGCGCCGTCTCGCTCGGCGGAGAGGACGTCACCGACCTGGCGGGCGCCGCCGTCTGGGGCCTGGTCCGCTCCGCCCAGGCGGAGGGCGAACGGCGCGTCGTCCTCGTCGACGTCGACCCCGGCACCCCCGAGTCCGCCTACGGCGCCCTGCTCGGCGGCATCGTCGCCGGGGACGAGCCGCAGGTGGCGGTGCGCGGCGGCGTCGTGCACCGGGCCAGGCTGGTGCGGGCCCGGACCGCGGCGCCCGCCCCCGGCGCGGACGGCCCCGCCGTCTTCGACCCGGACGGCACGGTCCTGGTCACCGGCGGCACCGGCGCCCTGGGCGCCCTGGTGGCCCGCCACCTCGTCACCGGGCACGGGGTCCGGCGCCTGCTGCTGACCAGCAGGCGCGGGGCCGACTCGCCCGGCGCCGCCGCGCTCGCCGCCGAACTGTCCGGACTGGGCGCCGAGGTGGAGATCGCCGCCTGCGACGCCGCCGACCGGGACGCGCTGGCCGCGCTGCTGGCCGCCGTACCGGCCGAGCACCCGCTGACCGGCGTGGTGCACGCCGCCGGCGTGCTGAGCGACGGCACCATCCCGTCGCTCACCCCGGAGAAGGTCGACACCGTGCTGCGGCCGAAGGCCGACGCCGCCTGGAACCTGCACGAGCTGGCCGGGGACGTGAAGGCGTTCGTGCTCTTCTCCTCCGCGGCCGGCGTGCTCGGCGGCCCGGGCCAGGGCAACTACGCCGCCGCCAACACCTTCCTCGACGCCCTCGCCGTCCACCGGCGGGCCAACGGCAGGCCCGCCCAGTCCCTGGCCTGGGGACTGTGGGCCGGGGACGGCATGGGCACGGCGACCGGCGAGCGCAAGCCCGCCGGGCGGGGCGGCCTGCCGCCGCTCTCCACGGCCGAGGGGCTCGCGCTGTTCGACGCGGCGCTCGCCTCCGACGAGCCCGTCCTCGTCCCGATGAAGGTGGAGCGGCGCAAACTGACCGAGCCGGTCCCGCCGATGCTGCGCGGCCTGGTGCCGCAGGGACGGCGCAGCGCCGCCGGCGCCGCCGACCCGGAGGTGCTCCGCGCCCGGCTCACGGTCCTCGGCGAGGACGAGCGGCTGGCCGTGCTCCAGGACCTCGTCCTGACGCACACCGCCACCGTGCTCGGCCACCCCGGGCCGGAGGCGGTCGACCCCGAGCAGGACTTCCTGGAGTCCGGGTTCGACTCCCTCACCGCCGTGGAGCTCCGCAACGGCCTCAACGCGGCGACCGGACTGCGGCTGGACACCACGGTGGTGTTCGACTGCGCCACCCCGGTCGCGCTGGCCCGGCAGCTCGCCAAGGAGCTGGCCGCCGCGGGCGGCGCAGCCGTCGCCGACGCCCCGGAGACCGGGCGGGCCGCCTCGACCGGCCAGGCGGCCGACACGCTGAGCGCGCTGTTCGGCGAGGCCGTCCGGACCGGCAAGGTCGAGGAGGGGCAGGCCCTGCTGGTCGCCGCGGCGAACATCCGGCCGGTGCTCACCCGCGACGAGGTCCCCGCGCCGAAGCGGCTGGCCCAGGGCCCCAAGAAGCCCAAGGTCATCCTCTTCAGCACCCCGATGGCCATGGGAGGCGTGCACCAGCACGCCAAGTTCGCCGCGAACTGGCGGGGGGTGCGGGACGTGTACGCACTGCCCATCCCCGGCTTCTCCCGCGGCGAGAGCCTGCCGAACTCGACCGACGTGGTGCTCCACGTGTTCTCCGAGAGCGTCCTGCAGGCGGCCGAGGGCGAGCCGTTCGTACTGGTCGGCCACTCCTCCGGCGGCATCCTCGCGCACGCCACCGCCGGGCACCTGGAGAGCCGCGGCGTACGGCCGGCCGGCGTCGTGCTGCTGGACACCTACCCGCCGGACTCCCAGCTCGCCATGGAGGCGGTCGTCGGCCGGATGGCCGTCAACCTGCTCGACCGGGAGGCCACCTTCGGCCGGTTCGACAGCGCCCGGCTGTCGGCCATGGGCCGCTACATCGGCATGATCCACGACTTCGAGCTGCGTGACCTGGACGCGCCCATCCTGCTGGTGCGCCCGGAGAGCTGGCTCGGCGGCGTGGCGGGCGACGTGATCCCCGACGTCGGCGAGTGGCGGACCTCGTGGGAGACCGCCCACACCGTCCTGGAGGTGCCGGGCGACCACTTCACCATGGTCGAGGACGAGGCGCCGGCCACGGCCCGGGCCATGGAGGACTGGCTCGGCATGATCTGACCCGTACCCGCGGCGGGCCCGCCCGTCCGGACCGTCCCCGGTCCGGACGGGCCGGCCCCGGCGGATCCCTTCCCCCGGGCCGGCGGCCCGGCGATCCCGTCCCCGCGGCCGGGTGGGGGGGTCCACCCGCCCCCCCGCCCCCCCCCCCCTTGGGGAAAT
>NZ_BAAAUT010000104.1:0-5787 GCF_039534085.1 Planomonospora alba | reverse complement strand
CCGTTTTTAGGGGAATTCTGGGAAAGCGATTAGGGGAGTTCAGGGGTGGTGGCCGTTTTTTTGGCCGGTTTACGCTCGGTTCTGGTTTCTTATGCGAATTCTGACCGCCTGATCAATGGAGTGCGCGGATGAGCGGGTCCGAAAACTTCGTTTCCGAGAACGCGAATGCAGCGGATGAGAAAATGGCCAAGCGGTCGGCGCTGATCCGGCGGCTGGAAGGCCTTCCCCCCGCCGAGCAGGGGCACGTCCTGCTCGAACTGGTGCGCGCGCAGACCCTCGCCGTCCTGCGCGTCGTCCAGCCGGGCGCCACGGCCCCGGTCCCGGACGACGAGCCGTTCCAGAAGCTGGGCTTCGACTCGCTCGCCGTGGTCGAGCTGCAGACCCGGCTGACCTCGGCCACCGGAGTGGACCTGCCGGTCACGATCGCATTCGACTGCCCCACCCCGGCCGCGCTGGCCCGGTACCTGCGCGCCCAGCTCCTCGGCCTGCCCGATGAGGCCCCCGCCGCGGCCCCGGCCGCGGACGCGGCGGACGAGCCGATCGCCATCGTCGGCATCGGCTGCCGCTACCCGGGCGGTGTGCACTCACCTGAGGACCTGTGGGAGCTGGTGGCCGCAGGCCGCCACGTCATCTCCGACTTCCCCGCCGACCGGGGCTGGGACCTCGACGGCCTCTACAGCCCCGACCCCGACGCGCCCGGCACGAGCTACGCCCGCGAGGGCGGCTTCCTGCCCGACGCCGCCGACTTCGACGCCGACTTCTTCGGCATCAGCCCCCGCGAGGCCGTCGCGATGGACCCGCAGCAGCGCCTGGTCCTGGAGACCTGCTGGGAGGCGCTGGAGCGGGCCGGCATCGACCCCGCCGCGCTGCGCGGCAGCCGCTCGGCCGTCTTCATCGGCGCCGAGCCCCAGGAGTACGGCGTGCGCCTGCACGAGGCGCCCGACGGGCTCGACGGCTACATGCTGACCGGCACCGCGCCCAGCGTCGTCTCCGGCCGCGTCTCCTACACCCTCGGCCTGGAGGGCCCCACCCTGACCGTCGACACCGCCTGCTCCGGCTCGCTGGTCGCGCTGCACCTGGCGGCGCAGGCGCTGCGGCGCGGCGACTGCACGCTCGCGCTGGCCGGCGGCGTCGCCGTGATGGGCAGCCCCGGCACGTTCACCGCGTTCAGCCGCCAGCGCGGCCTGGCCCCCGACGGCCGCTGCAAGCCGTTCGCCGCGGCGGCCGACGGCACCGGATTCGCCGAGGGCGCCGGCGTCTTCGTCCTGGAGCGCCTGTCCGACGCCCGCCGCAACGGCCACCCCGTGCTCGCGGTGATCCGCGGCTCGGCGATCAACCACGACGGCGCGTCCAACGGCCTGACCGCCCCCAACGGCCCCTCCCAGCAGCGCGTCATCCGCCAGGCGCTCGTCGACGCCGGGCTCACCCCGGCCGAGGTCGACGCGGTCGAGGCGCACGGCACCGGCACCCGGCTGGGCGACCCGATCGAGGCCCAGGCCCTGATCGCGGTCTACGGCCAGGACCGCGACGAGCCGCTCCGGCTCGGCTCGATCAAGTCGAACATCGGCCACACCCAGGCCGCCGCGGGCTCCGCAGGCGTGATCAAGATGGTGATGGCGATGCGGCACGGCGTGCTGCCCAGGACGCTGCACGTCGACGAGCCGACCCCGCACGTCGACTGGTCGGCCGGGGCGGTCGAGTTGCTGACCGAGCCCGCCGAGTGGGAGCGGGCCGGCCGCCCGCGCCGCGCCGGCGTGTCCTCCTTCGGCGTCAGCGGCACCAACGCCCACGTGATCATCGAGCAGGCCCCGGAGGAGGAGCCCGCCGAGCCGGAGGCCGGCGGCGCCCCTCAGCTCGCCGTGCCGCTCGTCCTCACCGCCAGGTCCGAGCCCGCACTGCGGGCGCAGGCGCGGCGGCTGAAGGACCACCTGACCGCCCGCCCCGAGCAGACCCTGGCCGACGCCGGCTACTCCCTGGCCACCACCCGCTCGGTGCTGGAGCACCACGCGGTCGCGGTCGTCGCCGACCGGCAGGACGCCCTGCGGGCGCTGGAGGCGCTCGCCTCCGGCGAGGACGCCCCCGGCGTGGTCCGGGACGTCGCCGCGCCCGGCCGGCTCGCCTTCCTGTTCACCGGGCAGGGCAGCCAGCGGCCCGGCATGGGCCGCGAGCTGTATGAGACCTTCCCCGTCTTCGCCGACGCCCTCGACGAGGCCGTCGGCCACCTCGACCTCCAGCTCGACGTGCCGCTGTGGGAGGTGATGTTCGAGGACGGCGAGACCGCCGGGCTGCTCGACCGGACCGCCTACACCCAGTGCGCGCTGTTCGCGCTGGAGGTGGCGCTGTTCCGGCTGCTGGAGTCGTGGGGCGTCAGGCCCGACGTCGTGGCCGGGCACTCCATCGGCGAGCTGGCCGCCGCGCACGTGGCCGGCGTGCTCTCCCTGGAGGACGCCTGCGCGCTGGTCGCCGCGCGCGGCCGCCTGATGCAGGAGCTGCCCGAGGGCGGCGCCATGGTCGCGATCTCCGCCGCCGAGGAGGAGGTGCTGCCGTTCCTGACCGACCGGGTGGGCATCGCCGCGGTCAACGGCCCCCGCTCCGTCGTGGTCTCCGGAGAGGAGGACGCGGTCGCGGCGGTCGCCGCGCGGTTCGAGCGGACCAAGCGGCTCAACGTCTCGCACGCCTTCCACTCGCCGCTGATGGAGCCGATGCTGGAGGAGTTCGCCCGCGTCGCCCGCACCCTGACCTACGCGGCGCCGCGCATCCCGGTCGTGTCCACGCTGACCGGCCGCCCCGCCTCCGCCGAGGAGCTGACCTCGCCGGAGTACTGGGTGCGGCACGTGCGCGAGGCCGTGCGCTTCGCCGACGGGATCCGCTCCCTGGAGGAGCAGGGCGTGACCAGGTTCGTGGAGCTCGGCCCGGACGCGGTGCTGTCGGCGATGGGCGCCGGGTCCGCCACCGGCGACCGGGCGGTGTTCGCCTCCGTGCTCCGCCGCGACCGCGCCGAGGAGCCGGAACTGCTGACGGTGCTCGGCCGGCTGCACGCCTGGGGCGTGCGCGTCGACTGGGACGCGTTCTTCGCCGGGTCCGGCGCCCGCCGGGTGGACCTGCCGACTTACGCCTTCCAACGCAGGCGCTACTGGCTGGAGGCCCCCGCCGCGCGCGGCGAGGTCTCCGGGCTCGGCCAGGTCGACGCCGGCCACGCGCTGCTGTCGGCCGTGGTGGCGCTCCCGGGCGCCGGCGGGCCCGGCTCCGACGGGGTGGTGCTGACCGGCCGCCTGTCCCTGGCGACGCACCCGTGGCTCGCCGATCACGTGATCTCGGGGGTGACGCTGCTGCCCGGCACCGCCCTCGTCGAGTTGGCCGTGCGGGCCGGCGACGAGGTCGGCTGCTCTCTGCTGGAGGAGCTGACGCTGGAGGCGCCGCTGGTGCTGCCCGAGCACGGCGGGGTGGCGCTGCTGGCCGTGGTCGGCGCCGGTGACGAGGACGGCCGCAGGCCGGTGGAGCTCTACGCCCGCCCCGAGGGCGAGGAGGCCTGGAGCCGGTACGCGACGGGGCTGGTGGCGCCGGAGGGCGTGCCGGAGCCCGCCGCCCTGGAGGTCTGGCCGCCGAAGGGCGCGCGCAGCGTGGACGTCGCCGGGCTGTACGAGGAGCTGGCCGGGCAGGGTTACGCCTACGGCCCGGTCTTCCAGGGGGTGAAGGCGGTCTGGCGGCGCGGTGAGGAGGTCTTCGCCGAGGTCGCGCTGCCCGAGGGCGCGCCGGTCGACGGGTTCGGCCTGCACCCGGCGCTACTGGACGCCGCGCTGCACGCCGCGGACGACGGCGCCGACGACGGCCGCACGCGCATCCCGTTCGCCTGGACCGGGGTACGGCTGCACGCCTCCGGGGCCTCGTCCCTGCGGGTGCGGATCGTCCCGGCGGGGCAGGACACGCTGGCGCTGGACGTCTTCGACGGCTCCGGCGCGCCGGTGGCGACGGTGGGCTCGCTGGTCTCGCGGCCGGTCGAGGCCGGGCGGCTGCGCGCGGCCGGGCGGGCGGAGGCGCTGTACCGGGTGGAGTGGCGCCCGGCGCCCGCCGGGGCGGGATCGCCGCAGGACGCGGCGGAGCCCGAGGCGGTGGTGCTGACGGTGTCCGGCGAGACCGCCGGGGACGTGCCGGGTGCGGTGCACGCGACGGTGAACCGGGTGCTCGCCGCGGTGCAGGAGTGGCTGGCCGAGGAGCGGCCCGCCGCCTCGCGGCTGGTGGTGGTGACGCGGGGCGCGGTCTCGGTGGCCGGTGAGGACGTCGCCGACCTGGCGGGTGCGGCGGTGTGGGGCCTGGTGCGCTCGGCGCAGTCGGAGAACCCCGGCCGGTTCGTCCTGGTCGATGTGGATGAGTCCGCCCCGTGGGAGGAACTGTCGGCGGCGGTGCTGCGGTCGGCGGAGCCGGAGCTGGCGGTGCGCGGCACTGAGATCCTCGTTCCCCGCCTGGTGCGGGCCGAGGCGCCGCGGGCCGGGCAGGAGGCGGGCTCGCCCTGGTCGGGTGGGGGCACGGTGCTGGTGACCGGTGGCACGGGTGGTCTGGGCGCGGTGGTGGCCCGGCACCTGGTGGCCGGGCACGGGGTGCGCCGTCTGCTGCTGACCAGCCGGCGCGGGATCGGGGCGCCGGGCGCGGCCGAGCTGTGTGATGAGCTCGTCGCGCTGGGCGCCGAGGTGGAGGTCGCCGCCTGTGACGTGGCCGATCGGGAGGCGCTGGCGGGTCTGCTGGCGGGGGTGGGGGATCTGGCCGCGGTGGTGCATGCGGCCGGGGTGCTGGACGACGGGGTCGTGTCGTCCCTGACTGCGGAGCGGATGGCGCGGGTGCTGCGGCCGAAGGTGGATGCGGCCTGGCATCTGCACGAGCTGGCCGGGGATGTGCGGGCGTTCGTGCTGTTCTCCTCCAGCGCGGGCCACGTGGACGGCGGGGGCCAGGGCAACTACGCCGCCGCGAACACCTTCCTCGACGGCCTGGCGGCGCACCGGCGGGCCCACGGCCTGCCTGCCACGTCGCTGGCATGGGGCCTGTGGGCCGGGGCCGGGATGGGCGAGGGACTGAGCGAGGCCGACCTGCGCCGGATCGGCCGCCTGGGCCTGGCACCCCTCACCCCGGCCGAGAGCCTGGCCCTCCTCGACGAGGCCCTCGGCACCGGCGAGGCCGCGCTGCTGCCCGTGCGGGTGGACCACGCGGCGCTCTCCGCCCGCTCCGACGAGCTGCCCGCGGTCCTGCGCGGCATGGTCAGGACCCCCGCCCGCCGTACCGCCCGCGCGGGCGGCGCCGCGGCCGGCGACACGCCGCAGTTCGTGCGGGAGCTGGCGAACCTGCCCGAGTCCGAGCGGGCGCAGGCCGTACTGGACGCCGTCCGCGTCCACATCGCGGCCGTGCTCGGCCACGACGGACCGGAGTCGATCGCCCCCCGGCGCGCCTTCAGCGAGATCGGCTTCGACTCGCTCGCCGCGGTGGACCTGCGCAACCGCCTGAACCAGGCGACGGGACTGCGCCTGCCCGCCACCCTGATCTTCGACTACCCGACCCCGCAGGCGCTGGCCGCCCACATCGTGGCCACCGCCTTCGACCTCGGCACGGAGCCCGCCGGGACGCCCGCGCTCGCCGTCGCCGACGACGAGCCGATCGCGATCGTCGGCATGGCCTGCCGCTACCCCGGCGGGGTCTCCTCGCCGGAGGACCTGTGGCGCCTGGTCGTCGAAGGGGTGGACGCGGTGGGCGCCTTCCCCGCCGACCGGGGCTGGGACGTCGAGGGCATCTACGACCCCGAGC
>NZ_BAAAUT010000103.1:0-11518 GCF_039534085.1 Planomonospora alba | reverse complement strand
TTGGTGACCAGGGGCAGCTCGGCGGCCCACATCAGCAGCATCATCGCGGTGCCGGCCGCGGCGGCGACGCGGATGCCGGCGCCGGTGGCCAGGGCCAGGCCGATGCCCAGCAGGCCGGTCATGAACAGCCAGTCCACCCACGCCTGCCCGGCCAGCGCGCCGAACAGGCCGCCCAGGGCGTTGTCGCCGGTGCCTTGAGGAAGCCGGTGGTGGGGCTGCCGCCGCCCACCACGGCCTTGGCGGCGGGCGTCGAGAAGCCCAGGCCGAACACCTTGTCCAGGAAGGCCCACAAGAACACCCAGCCCAGCGCGACGCGGGCGGCGCCGAAGGCGTAGGCGGCGGGCGTGCGCGGGGCGAGCGCGGCCGCGGCGGCCGGAGCGGCGGGGCCTCCCCGCGGTGGGGCGCCGACGGGACGGGCGCCCCGGGGACCTCGGGAACCCCGGGTGCCGGAGCACGAACAGGACGCCCGGAACGGGCGCCCCGGGACCGCGGACGGCTCCGGCGTGTGACCATGGGCGCATGGCGGAGACGATGACGGCCTGGGTGGTGCGCCGGCCCGGGCCCGTGGCGACAGGGCCGCTGGAGCGGGTGCGGCTCCCGGTGCCGGAGCCGGCGCCCGGCGAGGTGCTGATCCGGGTCGAGGTGTGCGCGGTCTGCCGGACCGACCTGCACCTGGCCGAGGGGGACCTGGCCCCCCGCCGCCCGGGCACCGTCCCCGGGCACGAGGTGGTGGGGCGGGTCGTGGGCCGCGGCCCGGGTGCCGGCCGGCTCGCGACCGGCACCCGGGTGGGGGTGGCGTGGCTCCGCTCCACCTGCGGCGGATGCCGATACTGCCTGCGCGGCGCGGAGAATCTCTGCCCGGACTCGCGCTACACCGGCTGGGACGCCGACGGCGGATACGCCGAATACCTGACCGCGCCGGAGGACTTCGTCTACCCGCTGCCGGAGGACCGGCCCGCCGAGGTGCTGGCTCCGCTGCTGTGCGCGGGCGTCATCGGCTACCGGGCGCTGCTCCGCGCCGAGCTGCCGCCGGGCGGGCGGCTGGGCGTCTACGGGTTCGGCGCCTCGGCCCACCTCACCGCCCAGGTCGCGCTCGCCCGGGGCGCCACGGTGCACGTGCTGACCCGGGCCGCCTCCGCGCGGCGGCTCGCGCTGGAGCTGGGAGCCGCCTCGGCCGGGGACGCCTACGACGCACCCCCCGAGCCGCTGGACGCCGCCATCCTGTTCGCCCCGGTGGGCGACCTGGTCCCGGTGGCGCTCGCGGCGCTGGACTCCGGCGGCACGCTGGCGGTGGCCGGGATCCACCTCACCGACATCCCGCCGCTGAACTACGCCGGCCACCTGTTCCGCGAGCGCACCCTGCGCAGCGTCACGGCCAACACCCGGGCGGACGGCCGCGCCCTGCTGGAGCACGCCGCCCGGCATCCGCTCCGGGTCGCCACCGCCCGCTACGGGCTGGATCAGGCGGACCGGGCCCTGGCCGACCTGGCCGCCGACCGCGTCACCGGCGCCGCCGTACTGCACGTCGGGGACTGAGCCGGGCAGGGGGCCGGGCCGGGCGGGGACCGGAGCGGCCGGAGGCGAGGTCAGTCCGCCTCCCGCCGGGGCGGGACGTCGACGACCTCGTCCCGCGCAGCGCGGCCTCGCGTACGGCCCGGGCCGCTCACCGGACGACCGCGACGGGGCAGCGCGCGTGGTGGAGCACGCCGCGGCTGACCGAGCCCAGCAGGAGCGCGCCGACGGCGCCCAGCCCCCTGGCCCCGACGACGAGCAGCCCGGCCCTGCCGGAGGCGTCCACCAGCGCGGGAACCGGCTGGGCGCACCTGGGGTCCTCCGTCACCTCGACGCCGGGGAAGCGCTCCCGCCAGGCGGCGAGCCGTTCCGCGGCCGCGCGGCCGGGACCGCCCATGAGGTCCCCCGGTTCCCGCCAGGCGTGCACCGCGCGCAGCGGGCAGCCGCGTGCCCGGGCCTGCTCGAAGGCGAACGCCAGGGCGGGCTCGCACCCGGCGGAGCCGTCGGCGCCCACGACGACCTCGCGGCAGGACCCGGCGGGCTGCGGGCGGACGACCACCACGGCGCCGGGGGCGTGGCCCGCGGTCCGCACGGGCACCGAGCCCAGCAGGGCGCCGTCGCACCCGCCCCGGCCGCGGCAGCCGACCACCAGCTCGGCCGCGGCGGCGATGTGCTCGCGCAGCACCTCGCCCGGCGGCCCCTCGGCCAGCTCGGTCGCCACGGCGACGCCCGGCGCGCACTCCCCGGCGGCCCCGGCCGCCTGTTCGAGCGTCCGCTGCCCCGCGTACGCGCAGGGGTCCGGCCGACCGGCGACCGGAGCGCCGTACGGCCCGCGGTCCACCACGTGGACGATGCGCACCGGCAGGCCGCGGCGGTCGGCGTCACGGGCCGCCCAGCGCACGGCCGCCGTGGCGGGATCCGAGCCGTCCGTCCCGACGACGATGGGTCTGTTCATGCGACTCCCCTTCTCCATGGCACCGCGGCCCGGAGAACCCCCGCAAGGCCGCACCCCGAAACAGGAGGCGTCCTTTACGGCAGGGGCCGTCAGCGGGTCCCCCGCGGCCGGGCGGCGGGGCGGGAGACCCGGGCCGCAGGCCCCCGGACCGGGGCCGGACGCCCCTGGCCGCGACGGCCGGTGACCCCGTAGCGTCGAAGGGAAGGGAGTACGCCATGACGCGCTCCACCGAGCTGGACCTCACCCGGATCACGGCGGTGGTCTTCGACACCGACGGGGTCGTCACCGACACCGCACGGGTGCACGCCGCCGCCTGGAAGCGCGTGTTCGACGACTTCCTGCGCGAGCGGGCCGCCCCGGACGGCGAGCCGCCGCGCCCCTTCGACGCCGCCGAGGACTACCTGCGCCACGTCGACGGCAGGTCCCGCGCTGACGGCGTGCGGGGCTTCCTGGCCTCCCGGGGCATCCCCGCCGACCCGGACACGGTGCGGGAGCTGGCCTCCCGCAAGGACGCCCGCTTCCTGGCCGAGATCCGCACCCGCGGCGTGGCGGCGTTCCCCTCCACCGCGGAGCTCGCCCGCGAACTGCGCCGCCGGGGCGTGCGCACGGCCGCCGTCTCGGCGAGCCGCAACTGCGCGGAGGTGCTGCGGGCGGCCGGGATCGGCGGCCTGTTCGACACGCGGGTCGACGGCGTGGAGGCCGCCCGGCTGGGCCTGCCCGGCAAACCCGACCCCGCACTGTTCGAGGAGGCGGCCCGCAGGCTCGGCGCGGCACCGGCGGAGACGGCCGTGGTGGAGGACGCGCTCGCCGGGGTGGAGGCCGGGCGGCGGGGCGGCTTCGGATTCGTCGTCGGCGTCGACCGGCACGGCCGGGGCGGGCCGCTGTCGGCCGCGGGCGCCGACCTCGTCGTGGCCGACCTGGCGGACCTGCGGCTCCGCGGACCCGAGTCCCTCCGGGGGGACGGGCCCGCGCTCCCCGGGGAGACGGCGTGAACCCCTGGCTCCTGACCTATGACGGCTTCGACCCCGCGCAGGAGGGGCTGAGGGAGGCGCTGACGACGCTCGGCAACGGGTACTTCGCCACCCGGGGCGCCGCCTGCGAGGCCCGCGCCGACGGCGTCTGCTACCCGGGCACCTACCTCGCCGGCTGCTACGACCGGCTGACCTCGCACGTGGCGGGCCGCCCGGTGGACAACGAGGACCTCGTCAACGCGCCGAACTGGCTGCCGCTGACCTTCCGCGCCGGCGGCGGCGAGTGGTTCTCCCCCGGCGGCGGCGCGCGGATCCTGACCTGGCACCGGCGGCTCGACATGCTCCGCGGGACCCTGAGCTGGGTGGTGCGGGTACGCGACCGCGCCGGGCGGACCACGTGCCTGGAGCAGCGCCGCCTGGTCTCCATGGACGACCCGCACCTGGCCGCCCTGCACGTCACCGTCACGCCCGAGGACTGGAGCGGGCCGCTGGAGGTCCGCTCCGCGCTCGACGGCCGCGTCGTCAACGCCGGGGTCGCCCGCTACCGGGACCTGGACGGCCGGCACCTGGTCCCGGTCGCCGCGCACGCCTCCGGCGGGGTGGCCGAGGTGCTGGTGCGGACCGCCGCCTCCCGGGTGGAGATCGCGCTCGCCGCGCGGACCACCATGGCGGGCGCCCGGCCCCGCCCGCGCGCCGGGCGGGGCCTCGCCGGGTGCGACCTGGCGGTGGAGGTGCGGGCCGGCGAGGCGGTCCACGTGGAGAAGGTCGTTGCCGTGCACACCTCCCGGGACCGCGCCATCTCCTCGGCCGCGGAGGCCGCCCGCGCCGCGGTCGTGTGGGCGGCGGGCTTCGAGGAGCTGCTGGCGCGGCACACGCGCGCCTGGGAGCGCATCTGGACGCGCGCGCACGTCGCCTCCGAGGACGCCGAGGTCCAGCAGATCCTCAACCTGTACGCGTTCCACCTGCTGCAGACGGCCTCCCCGCACGTGACGGACCTCGACGTGGGGCTGCCCGCCCGGGGCCTGCACGGCGAGGCCTACCGGGGGCACGTCTTCTGGGACGAGCTGTTCGTCTTCCCCTACCTGGCGCCCCGCTTCCCGGAGATCACCGAGGCGTTGCTGCGGTACCGGTGGCGCCGCCTGCCCGAGGCGCGCCGGGCCGCCCGCGCCGCCGGGTTCGCCGGGGCGATGTTCCCCTGGCAGAGCGGGAGCGACGGCCGCGAGGAGACGCCCGCCCTGCACTTCAACCCCCGCTCGGGCCGCTGGCTGCCCGACAACTCGCACCTGCAGCGCCACGTCGGGCTCGCCGTCGCCTACAACGTCTGGCGGCACTACCTGGCGACGAAGGACGCCGCCTTGCTGGCCGGCTTCGGCGGGGAGCTGCTGCTGGAGGTCGCCCGCTTCTTCGCCTCGCTGGCGTCCTTCGAGGGCGGCCGCTACTCCATCCGGGGCGTGATGGGGCCGGACGAGTACCACGACGGCCGCCCGGGCGGGGCCGCGCCCGGCCTGGACGACAACGCCTACACCAACGTCATGACCGCGTGGCTGATGCGCCGCGTCCTGGAGGCGTCCGACCTCGTCGGCACCGTGGGTCCCGGCGGCCTGACCGCGCAGGAGGCCGAGCGCTTCGCCGACATGGCCGCGCGGATGCGGGTGTGCTTCCACGACGGGGTCATCAGCCAGTTCGAGGGGTACGGCGAGCTGGCGGAGCTCGACTGGGAGCGGTACCGGCGCACCTACGGCGACATCCGGCGGCTGGACCGGATCCTGGAGGCCGAGGGGGACACGCCCAACCGCTACAAGGCCTCCAAGCAGGCCGACGTGCTCATGCTGTTCCACCTGCTCGGCCAGGACGGCCTGGCGGAGATCCTGACCGGGCTCGGCTACGACTGGGACGCCGGGGCGGCGGAGCGGACCGTGGACTACTACCTCGCCCGCACCTGCCACGGCTCCACGCTGAGCGCGATCGTCCACGCCGAGGTGCTGGCGCGCATCCGGCCGGGCGCCTCGGAGCCGTTCCTGGTGGAGGCGCTCGGCAGCGACGTGCGCGACGTGCAGGGCGGCACCACCGCCGAGGGCATCCACCTGGGGGCGATGGCGGGCGTGCTGAGCCTGTTCGAACCCGCGGACCCCGCCGGGTGACGCCGCGCCCCGGCGGACACGGCTCCCGTCGGCCGGGGCCCTGCTCCGTTCATGTGCCTTCATGCCCCTCGTCGTGGCGGGAACCCGCCCCGCCCTCCGGGAGAAGCGCCCGGTGTCCGCGGAGCACGGCCTGCCCGAGGATCCTCGCCAGGTCGGAGGCGGCGACCATGCCGACCACCCGGCCCGCCTCGGCCACCACCGCGACCGGCTCGCCGGGGGGCGCGGCGCATTCCAGGATCCGCTCGGCGGGCTCGCCGGGATCCAGGACCCGCTCCGCGGGCAACGGCCGGGCCAGCTGCGAGACGCGCGTGGCGGCGTGCCGCTCCGGGTCGAGGGCGGCGATCGCGTCGAGCGAGACGGAGCCGGTGGGGGCGCCCGAGAAGTCCACGACCGGGAAGACGCTCTGCCGCGACCGCAGCGCCACGGACGCCGTGAAGTTCGCCAGGTCCGTCCAGCCGGGGGCCAGGTCGGGGTCCGGGACCATGATGTCGCGCACGCGCAGGTCCCGGAGCCCCTGCCGCGCCGTACGGGTGACCGCCTCGGTGCGGGCGGCACCGGTCAGGAACCAGCCGATCAGCGCCGTCCACAGCCCGCCGAACGGCGACAGCAGGAAGATCTGCACGACTCCGGCGGCGACCAGGGCCATGCCCAGCCCCTCTCCCGCGCGGGCGGCCCCCCGGTCGGCGCGGGCGCGGTCGCGGTGGCGCCACCACAGCAGCGCGTGCAGCACCCGCCCGCCGTCCAGCGGGGCGCCGGGCAGCAGGTTGAACACCCCGAGCACGGCGTTGACCAGCGCCAGCCAGGTCAGCGCCGCCCACGGCAGCGCGGGCCCGTCGAGGACGAGCACCACGCCGGAGGCCACCGCGGCGATGCCCAGGCTGGTGAGCGGGCCTGCGGCGGCGATCTCCAGCTCGGTCCGCGGCGTCCGCGCCTCCCCGTCGAGCTCGGTGACGCCGCCCAGCATCCACAGTGTGACGGATTTGACCCCGATGCCCCGGTGGCGGGCGACCAGGGCGTGAGCGAGCTCGTGGGCCAGCAGCGAGGCGAAGAACACCGGCGCCGTCACCGCGGCGACGCCCCAGTAGAGCTCCCCCGGCAGCCCCGGGACGGCGGCGGGCAGCGCCGAGGCCCCCAGGACCGCCACCACCGCCGCGACGATCAGCAGGCCGGACCAGTGGACCCCCAGCGGGATCCCGGCCACTCTTCCCAGACGCAGGCTCGGCTTCATGCCTCCACACTCCACCTTCCGGGCCGGGCGCGACACCACCCGCCCGGTACCGCCGTCCGTCCCTTCTCCCCCGCTCCCTTCCCCATCCGTGCGACCGGCGGGTTCCTGACGTCCGTCACGTCTCCTTCCGGGCCCGCACCACCGCGACGGGGCAGTGGGCGTGGTGCAGCACGCCGTGGCTGACCGAGCCCAGTACGGCGGAGCCGAGCGCGCCCAGGCCGCGCGAGCCGACCACGGCCAGGTCGGCCTCCTTCGACGCCTCGCAGATCGTCAGGACCGGGTGGCCGCAGACCACCGTCTGGTCCACCCGGACCTGCGGGTACTCCTCCTTCAGGGGGGTGAGCACCACCTCGGCGACCTGCCGCTCGGCGGTGAAGAGGTCCTCGACCAGCGGCGTGTAGGCGGTCGCGCCCGCCCCGAGGACGGGCAGCTGCCAGGTGTGGACCGCGTGCAGGACGGCGCCGCGCCGTACGGCCTCGGCGAAGGCGTACCGCAGGGCGGCGGCCGAGTGCTCGGACCCGTCGAATCCGACCACGACCCTGCCGCGGGTCTGCTCCGGCACGTTCCGGACGACCACCACGGGTACGTCCACGTGGCCGCTCACCGCGAAGGAGACCGAGCCGAGCACCAGACCGGCGAACCCGCCCAGGCCACGGCTGCCGAGCACGACCTCCTCGGCGTCCTCGGCCTCGCGCCGCAGGACCTCGGCCACCCGGCCCGTCTCCAGGACCGTGCTCACCTCGATCCCCGGCTCGTGCCCGCGCGCCACGTCCTCGGCCAGCTCGACGACGTCCCCGCAGTGCTCCGCGACCGAGTCGCGGAAGCCGGCGGGCGCGTCCTCCGGGATGCCGTAGGCCCACGGCTCGCACACGTGGACGATCCTCAGGGGGCACCCGCGCCGCGCGGCGTCCGCGGCGGCCCAGGCGACCGCGGCCGTCGAGGCCGGGGAGCCGTCCACGCCCACGACCACATGCGCTGTCATCTCGTCCTCCTCTGGGGGTGTCCTGCCTTCCATCCGACCTCTTCGCCGATCTCCGCGCAGCGGCCGGAAGGCCCGGACGGCGGGGACCTCGGTCCCTGGCTCCGGAATCTCCCCCGCGGTGGGATGAAGATGCGGGGGAGGCCGGGAACACTCCCCGCAGGGCCGCCGTACGGTCCGAGCCGCCGAGGAGGAGCGATGCACGTCAAGGTCCAGGACGTCATGACCACCCAGGTGACGGCCGTCAACGGCTGCACGCCGTTCAAGGACGTGGCCGAGGTGATGATCGGCCACGAGGTGAGCGCGGTCCCGGTCGTCGACGGCGAGGGCCACGTCATCGGCGTCGTCTCCGAGGCCGACCTGCTCCGCAAGGAGGAGTTCAAGGAGCAGTACTACCAGGAGGGCTACCAGCCGCCGCTGCGGGTCCGGCTCCGCCACCGGATCGGCGGCCGGGAGGACGCCCGGCGCAAGGCCACCGGGGACACCGCGGCCGAGCTGATGACGGCCCCGGCGGTCACGATCCGCTCCGCGGCCTCGATCGTGTCGGCGATCCGGCTCATGGAGGAGCACGGGGTCAAGCGCCTGCCGGTGGTGGACGCCGAGGGGCGGCTGGAGGGCATCGTCAGCCGCCAGGACCTGCTGAAGGTCTTCGTCCGCGACGACGCCGAGATCGCCGCCGAGGTGAACCAGCACATCCTGGGGCGCCCCCTCTGGGACGGCCCGCACGACGCGACCGCCTCGGTCGAGCGCGGGATCGTCACCCTGAGCGGGCGCATGCGGCGGCGCAGGGACGCCCAGCTCGTCACCCGGCTGGTCCAGCGGGTGCACGGGGTGGTCGACGTGGTCGACCGGTTGGAGTGGGAGGTCGACGACACCCCGCGGTGGAAGGCGCGCTGACGGCGCGGCGGTCCCGTCGGCTGCGGCGCCGCCGTGCCGTGCCCGCCGGGGCGGGCACGGCACGGCCCGTGCGGAGGGCCGGTGGCCGGTGACGGCGGAGAGGCGCCGGGCTCGCGGCCGACGACGGTGTCAGAGAGCCGGGCCCGATGGACGGGAGACCTGCCAGCTCTGTCCGTTTAGTTCTATATGTACCGTTATGATGCACAGCGCACAGACGGGAGTGAACGCATGCGCGGGGTCGGCAGAGCACTCATCGGGACGGCCATGGCCGTCCCGATCGCCTTCGGGGGCCAGCCTCCGGCGCATGCGAGCACGGAGGAGACGAGCCTCGCCTTCAACTGGGCCTACGCGTCGGGTTACGGCAACGGCGGGATCGTCGAGGTCCAGGGATGGATCGCCGGAGGCACCGGGCACGGCGTCGCGGGCCTCCCCGTGCAGCTGTGGTTCCGGGCACGGGGCTCGGCGGAGTGGAAGTCCGCCGGCACGGTGCTCTCCCGCCGGGGCGGCGTGGTCCGCAAGCAGGTCGAGGTGAACCGGAGCGGGTACTGGCGCGCGGTCTTCCCCGGCTCGGAGGGGTACGCCCGCAGCGTCTCCGACATCGGATACGTCGAGTTCACCCCCACCCGGTTCGCCGCCGTCAAGATCCGCCGGGCGGGCAGGGAGCTCCGCGTCAGAGGGCGGGTCGAGTGGCTGACCTCCAGGTGGAACACCTGCCTGCGCCACGGCCCGGTGCTGGACCTGCGCGCCCAGTTCAAGGCCAGGGGGTCGGCGACCTGGAAGGACAGGAAGCGCCTCCAGGGCTGCGCCCCCTTCTTCTGGTCCACGACCAAGGCGAGGAAGGCCGGGTCGTGGCGGATCGTCTTCGACGGCGTCACGAGCTATCTGCCGTCGACGAGCCGGACCTTCTCCGTCAAGGCACGGTGAACCCGTCCTTCCCGCCGCGCGACGCGGTCAGCCGCGGTAGCACTCGGCCGGCGCGGCGAAGGCGGCCTGGGGCTCCCACGGCATGCCGGGGCAGGCGTCGCCGCTCCCGGCGTCGAGGACCTCGACGATCCCCGGGCTCGCCAGGTCCAGGTCCGCCGCGGGACCGCCGCGTCCGGCTCCCCGCCCGCGGGCGTCGGACGGCGGAAAAGGGGTAGGCGACGCCCGTGCGTGTCCACGACTGGTTCCTGACCGCCGACGAGCGGGGCAATCCGGCCGGCCGGATCGACTCCCGGCACGGCGACGGCGCGGCCTGGTCCACCGGCAACGCCGTCCGCCCCCTCGTGCACGGCGCCGCCTACTTCACCGACCTCCTCACCCGCGTCCGCGGACTGCGCGCGGGCGACCTGCTGCTCTTCACCGACTGGCGCGGCGACCCGGACGAACGGCTGGACGGCCCCGGCACCGAGGTCGCCGGCGTGTTCGCGGACGCGGCCCGGCGCGGCGTCGTCGTCAAGGGCCTGATCTGGCGCTCCCACTGGGACCGGCTCCGCTTCAGCGCGGAGGAGAACCGCCAGCTGGGCGAGGAGATCGAGGCCGCGGGCGGGGAGTACCTGCGCGACATGCGGATCCCGCCCGGCGGATCGCACCACCAGAAGCTCGTGGTGCTCCGGCACCGCGGCGACCCGCGGCGCGACATCGCCTACGTCGGCGGCATCGACCTGTGCCGGACCCGCCGCGACGACGCCGCGCACGACGGCGACCCGCAGGCCGCGCCGATGGCCGCGGCGTACGGCCCCCGGCCGCCCTGGCACGACGTGCAGGCCGCGATCCAGGGCCCGGCCGTGGGCGACGTGGAGGCCGTCTTCCGGGAGCGGTGGGACGATCCCCAGCCGCTGACCCGCAACCCCGTGCACCGCCTGGCCGACCTGCTCCGCCACGACGACACCCGGGCGGACCCGCTCCCGCCCCAGTTCCCCGATCCGCCCCCGTGCGGGCCGCACGCCGTACAGCTGCTGCGCACCTATCCGCGGCGCCGCTCCCGCTACGCCTTCGCCCCGCGGGGGGAGCACAGCGTCGCCCGCGGCTATCTCAAGGCCCTGCGCCGGGCCCGCTCCCTGATCTACATCGAGGACCAGTACCTGTGGTCGCCGCAGGTCGCCGAGTGTTTCGCCGAGGCGCTGCGGGCCCGGCCGGAGCTGCTGATGGTCGGCGTGCTGCCGCTCCACCCCGACCAGGACGGCCTGCTCGCCGGCACGCCGCAGGTCCTCGGCCGCAGGCAGGCCCTGGAGGTGCTGAAGGAGGCGGGCGGGGACCGGGTGGCGGTCTACGGCGTGGAGAACCACGCGGGCACGCCCGTCTACGTGCACGCCAAGGTCTGCATCGTCGACGACACGTGGATGACCGTCGGCTCCGACAACTTCAACCGCCGCTCCTGGACCTACGACTCGGAGCTGACCTGCGCGGTCCTCGACGAGACCCCGGACGGACGGGAGCCGCGCGACCCGGGCGGGCTGGGCGACGGCGCCCGGCGCCTGCCCCGCGGGCTGCGCCTGACACTGGCCCGCGAGCACCTCGACCGCGCCGGCGGCGACGACCGCGACCTGTTGGACCCGCGTTCGTTCTTCGACGCCTACGCCGCCGCCGCGGCCGCCCTCGAAGACTGGCACGCCGCGGGCCGCCGGGGGCCGCGCCCGCCGGGGCGGCTCCGCCTGCACGAGCCCGCTCCCCTGCCGCCGTGGGCCGTGGCGCTGGCGACGCCGATCTACCGCCTGCTCTGCGATCCCGACGGCCGCCCGCGCGCCATGCGCCGCACCGGCGCGTACTGATCCGGGCGCCGCCGGAGCGGGCCGCAGGCGCCCCGGCACCCGGCGGCGCGGTGCCGGGGCGCGGGCCGGCCGGCGGCCCGCGCCG
>NZ_BAAAUT010000102.1:0-11594 GCF_039534085.1 Planomonospora alba | reverse complement strand
GGGCGGCGCCGGGGCGCGCGGCCGGGGGCGGCCGCACGCCGCCGCGCGGTGGGCGGGCCCGCCGGAACGGACCCGCCCCGCGGCCGTGCGGCAGCGCCCTACGCCTTGCCCTCGGAGCCCTCAGGACCGTCGGCGCCCTCAGGACCGTCGGCGCCCTCGGGCGCGCCGGACCCGGCTCCGCCCTCCGGCGTCCCGGACCTCTCCGGCGCGCTCTCCTCCGCCTCGTGCGGCCCGTCGTGGCCCAGACCGCCGCCGAGGTAGGCGGCCTGCACGTCGGGGTCGTCGAGCAGGTCGGCGGCCGGAGCGCTCTTGACGACGCGCCCGGTCTCCAGGACGTAGGCCCGGTGGGCCAGCTTCAGCGCCTGCTGGGCGTTCTGCTCCACCAGCAGCACCGTGGTGCCGCGCCGGTTGATCTCCTCGATGATCTCGAAGATCTGCTGCACCAGCAGCGGCGCCAGGCCCATGGACGGCTCGTCCAGCAGCAGGACCTTCGGCTTGGCCATCAGCGCCCGGCCGATGGCGAGCATCTGCTGCTCACCGCCGGACATGGTGCCGGCCGCCTGGTCGCGGCGCTCGGCCAGCCGCGGGAACAGCTCGTATGCCTCGGCCAGCTCGGCGCTGAAGTCACCCGAGCGGGTGTAGGCGCCCATCAGCAGGTTGTCGTGGACCGTCATGCCGGGGAAGATGCCGCGCCCCTCGGGCGCCTGCCCCAGGCCCGCGATCACCCGCTTGTGACCGGGCATCCTGCTGATGTCCTGGCCGTCGAAGATGATCTGTCCCGACGTCAGGCCGCGCAGCCCGGAGATCGTCTTCAGGGTCGTGGTCTTGCCCGCGCCGTTCGCCCCGATGAGCGTGACGATCTCGCCCTGGTTCACCTCGACCGAGATGCCCTTGAGGGCCGCGATCTTGCCGTAGTGGACGTGGATGTCCTTGATCTCAAGAAGCATCTGCGGGTGCCCCCAAATACGCCTCGACGACCCTGGGGTCGTTCCGCACCTCGTCCGGCAGGCCGTCCGCGATCTTCTGGCCGAAGTCCAGCACCGCGATCCGGTCGCTGATGCCCATGATGAGGCTCATGTCGTGCTCGATGATCAGAATCGTCCGCCCGGCGTCCCGGATCTGGCGGATGAGCTGCTGCAGCGCCACCTTCTCCGCCGGGTTCATGCCCGCCGCCGGCTCGTCCAGCAGCAGCAGCTTCGGGTCGGTCGCCAGCGCGCGGGCGATCTCCAGCCGGCGCTGGTCTCCGTAGGGGAGGTTCTTGGCCAGGTCGTGCGCCCGGTGCGGGATGCCCACGAACTCCAGCAGCTCCTCCGCCAGCCTGCGGCCGTCCCGCTCCGCCTGGCGGTGCCAGGGCAGGCCGAGCGCCACGCTGACCATGCCGGACCGGTGGTGGGCGTCCGCGCCCACCATGATGTTCTCGACCGCGGTCATGTTGTGGAAGAGCCGGATGTTCTGGAACGTCCGGGCGACGCCCTTCCGGGTGATCTTGAAGCGCTTGATGCCGCTGATCTTCTCGCCCAGGAACCGGACCTCGCCCTCGGTCGGCCGGTAGACGCCGGTCACCACGTTGAACACCGTGGTCTTGCCCGCGCCGTTCGGGCCGATGAGCGCGAAGATCTCACCCTCGTTGACCGTGAGGTTCACGTCGTTCAGCGCCGTGACGCCGCCGAACCGCATGACGAGGTCCTTCAGCTCCAGCATCGCGCGGCCGCCGCGTTCCCGCTCCGCCGCACTCGCTCCGGTGCTCACTTGGAAGCCACCTCCTCATTGTGCGACTCCGGTCCGGACACCTCGGCGCCGAGCGTGCCCATTCCGCCTGATCCCTCTTTCAGCTCCGCCTTGCGCTGCCGCGACGGCAGCAGGCCCTCCGGGCGGAAGATCATCAGCGCCACGAGCACCGCGCCGAAGATCAGCATGCGGTACTCCTGCAGGCCGCGGAAGCGCTCGGGCAGCCACGCCACGAGGAACGCGCCCAGCATGACGCCCGGCAGGTTGCCGGAGCCGCCCATGACCACGGCGGCCAGGATCGTCGCCGAGAGCAGGAACTGGAAGTCGTTGGGGTTGATCGAGATGGACTTGGCGGCCCACAGCACGCCCATCGCGCCGCCGATCGCGGCGCCGATGGCGAAGGCGAGGATCTTGAAGCGGAAGGTCGGCACACCCATGACCTCGGCCGCGTCCTCGTCCTCGCGGATCGCCGCCCAGGCGCGTCCCACCCGGCTCTTCTCCCAGCGCTTCACCAGGATGATCACGATGACGGCCAGCGCCACCAGCAGGTAGTAGTAGGGCCGCGGGTCGAGCACGCCGTACTTGAAGATCTCGACGTCGCCGATGAAGATGCCCTCGATGCTCGGCGGGTGCGGGATGCCCCGCAGGCCGTTCGGGCCGCCGATCGCGTCGGTGTTCCGCGCGGTGATGCGGATGATCTCACCGAAGCCCAGGGTGACGATCGCCAGGTAGTCACCGCGCAGCCGCAGCGTCGGGGCGCCCAGCGTGATGCCCGACAGCGCGCAGATCAGGATGCCGACCACCATGATGAGCCAGAAGTTCCAGCCCAGCCTGGTGCCGATCAGCGCCATCGTGTAGCCGCCGACCGCGTAGAAGGCGACGAAGCCCAGGTCCAGCAGGCCGGCCTGGCCCACCACCACGTTCAGGCCGATGGCCAGCAGCACGTAGGTGCCGATCGGGAAGAACAGGATCGTCGCCCAGTCGGTGTCCGGCGACATGAAGCTGCCGATCGTCTCCGACGGCAGCAGGAGCGCCCCCACGATCAGGAGGATGTAGACGAGCCAGCGCTGCCAGCCCGGCGCCTGCTGCCAGCGGTCGTGCATCACGTCGCCGGCATGGCTGAGCCGGTCGCGGAACCCTGCCAAGGAAGTCTGCTTCTCGTTCATGCGCGCGCCTGCTGAAGTGATTCACCGAGGATGCCGGTGGGGCGGAACATCAGGACCAGGACCAGGATGGTGAAGGAGATCACGTGCTTCCAGTCGGAGCCGAAGAAGATCGCCCCGTAGTTCTCCACCAGCCCGAGGGTGATTCCGCCGACGAGGGCGCCCCGCAGGTTGCCGATGCCGCCCAGGACCGCCGCGGTGAACGCCTTGATGCCGAAGAGGAAACCGATGATGTAGCTCGTGTTCTCGTACGCGATCAGGTAGAGCGCGCCGGCCACGCCGGCCATGGCGCCGCCGATGAGGAAGGTCATCCGCACGATGGAGTCGATGTTGACGCCCATCAGGACCGCCGCCTCGGGGTTCTGGGCGGTGGCGCGGATGCCGCGACCGATCTTGGTGCGGTTCACCAGCCGGTCCAGCACGATCATCATGCCGACCGCCGCCACGATGACCAGCACCTGGTCCACCCGGACGGGGTGGCCCGCGATGGAGAACAGCTCCGTGCGCTCCATCAGGCGGGGCATGCCCATCTGGATGCGGCCCTGCTGGGGGCGGTCGAAGACCTGGGGGATGATGACGAGCGCGAACAGCTCCTGGAGGAAGATCGAGGCGCCGATCGCGGAGATGAGGGCGGCGAGCCGGGAGGCGCCCCTCCGCCGCAGCGGCCGGTAGGCGATGCGCTCCAGCGCCACCGCCGTGCCCGCCGAGGCCAGCATGCCGGCCAGGATCATCAGGATGATCACGCCCACCAGCGCCAGGCCGGTGAGCGCCGAGTTGATGCCCAGCACGAACGGCACGAACATCGCGCCGAAGGTGCCGATCATGAACACTTCCGAGTGCGCGAAGTTGATCAGCCGGAGCACGCCGTACACCATCGTGTAGCCGAGCGCGATCAGGGCGTAGATCGACCCGAAGGCCAGGCCGTCGACCGTCGACGGCCAGAACTGATTGATGAAGTCATTGAACACTGGGGATTACCACTTCTAGCGGGGATCGCCTGCACTGTCCGGTAGCCACCGCTCCCGGCCCCGTCTCGTGGACCGGTCCGGAAGTGCGCGGGGAGCGGGACCGCACCGCGGTCTCCGCTCCCCGCGCTCAACTACCCAAACTCTCCTCGGAGCTCCGGACTCAGCCCAGCTTCGCCTCCGCGGCCTTGCCGAGCAGCGTGATCACGCCGCCCTTGACCTGGTAGATGTAGATGTCCTTGGCCTCGACCTCACCGTTGGGCTGGAACTTCACCTGCTTGGAGACGCCGGCGAAGTTCACCGTCGAGATGAACTGGTTGATGTCCTCGGCCGTGGTCTTGCCGGCCTTGATCGCCTCGATGAAGACGGTGGCGGCGTCGTAGCCCTCGGAGGCGTAGATCGCCGGGTCGGCGCTGTAGGCGGCCTTGTAGGCGTCGGCGAAGGCCTTCACCTTGGCGTCCGTGACGTCCGGGGTGGCGAGGTAGCAGGGGCAGCCGATGAGCGCGCCCTCGGCGTTGCCGGCGCCGGCGCCCTCGATCAGACCCTTGTCCAGCGAGCCGTCACCGGACAGGAACTTGGCCTGCACGCCCTTGTCCCGCAGCTGCTTGAGCAGGTTGCCGGCTGCCGAGTAGTAGCCGCCGAAGAAGATCGCGTCCGGCTTGGCCGCGGCGACCTTGTTCACGACCGAGGAGAAGTCGCTCTCGTCGGGGTCCAGCGAGTCGTCGGTCACCGTGGCGCCCTTGGTCTTCAGCTGGGCGCGGACGGCGTCGGCGAGCGGCTTGCCGTACTCGGACTTGTCGTCGATGACGAACACGTTCTTCGCCCCCGCACCGTCGACGATGAAGTCGGCGATGCCCGGGCCCTGCACGCCGTCGTTCGGCAGCACGCGGTGCCAGTACTTCCAGCCGTTCTCCGCGAGCTTCACGTTCGTCGCGGACGCGGAGACGCTCGGGATCTTGCCCTCCTCCAGCACCGGGCCGACCTGAGCCGACTCGCCGGAGAACGCCGGACCGACCAGACCCACGATCTTGTCGGTCTTGATGGCCTGCTGGGCCAGGGCGACGGCCTTGGACGGGTCGGCCTGGCTGTCGTACTCGACCAGCTCGATCTTGACCTTCGGGTTGGTCTTGTTGTACTCGTCGATGGCGAGCTTCGCACCGTTCCGCGGCGGGATGACGATGCCGGAGTCGGCGCCGGTCAGGTCGCCCATGAAGCCGATCTTCACCGTGCTCGGAGCCGCACCCGTGTCACCTCCGCCGGACGAAGTCCCCGTGTCACCCCCACCACAGGCGGCGAGAGTAAGAGAGAGCGCCAGACCGGCAGCGAGCACTCCACCGAGGCGAGCAGTCTTAGACCGCAAGATTGCCTTCCTTCCACCCAGTCCTTCGTCAGAACGGGGTTCACAGATGCCCACCGCTACGGGGCGGGCAGGGGGTCGTGTCGGTTAGTACAACCAGCGGATGTCACAGGTCGGTACACGAAGGCCCACCGTTACCTGTTCGTTACGACACCGATCCTAATCATCTACCAGCGGAAAGGCGGCGCTCACCGCCGACCTGCGATCTTTTCCGTCCCACCTTGTGGACATGCGAGAGCCCGCACGGCCGCCCCCTCGGGGGGGCCGTGCGGGCTCTCGTGCGGACCGCTCGGGGCGCCGCAGGGGCGCGCGGCCCTGACAGGCCGCTGTCAGGACTCCTGCGCCCCCGCGCCCTCCGGGCCGGTCTGGGGCTCCCGGGAGGAGCCGGAGGACTCGCCGACGACGATCTGCGCCACCTGGCGCATGCTCAGCCGCCGGTCCATCGACGCCTTCTGGATCCACCGGAACGCCTGCGGCTCGGTCCAGCCGTGCTCCGCCATGAGCAGGCCCTTGGCCCGCTCCACCAGCTTGCGCGTCTCCAGCCGCTCCGAGAGCGTCCCGACCTCCCGCTCCAGGGCCGTGATCTCCTCGTGCCGGCTCACCGCCATCTCGATCGCCGGGACCAGGTCCGACTTCGTGAACGGCTTGACCAGGTAGGCCATCGCCCCGGCGTCGCGGGCGCGCTCCACCAGATCCCGCTGCGAGAACGCCGTCAGGATCAGGCACGGCGCGATCCGCTGCGACACGATCCGCTCGGCGGCCGAGATCCCGTCCAGGACGGGCATCTTCACGTCCAGGATGACCAGGTCGGGCTTGAGCTCCGCGGCCAGCTTGACCGCGGTCTCCCCGTCTCCGGCCTCCCCGACGACGGCGTATCCGTCCTCTTCCAGCATCTCCCTGAGATCGAGGCGGATCAGAGCCTCGTCTTCCGCGATCACCACTCGCCGCTGCGTACTCACGAGCAAGAGCGTACAGAGGTCCGCTAGATTGGAACCACGTCGGCACCTGCGATCGATCTCCCCATCGGCTAAGATCGCCGCCATCGGTTAGGATCCAGACAAACCGGCGGATATGCCCCGATATCCCAATGGCAGAGGAAGTGGTCTCAAACACCACCTAGTGTGGGTTCGAATCCCACTCGGGGCACCTCGTCGAAGCCACCCGGCCCGCGCCGGGTGGCTTCCGCGTCTCCGGCCCGCCGCACCCCGCGCCTCCGCCGGACCGCCGCCTCCGTCCCCGGCCCCTCCGGACGCCTCCGAGGCCCTCCGGGCGTGCCGGCGCTCCGACCCCGGCCGCCGGACCACCCGGGGCATGCCGCACCCGGGGGACACCGTACCAATGGTGTCCTATATGTCGTCTTTAATATTTTTCATCCATAAAAATGGATTTATAGGGGTATTCCCTCCTGTTCGAGAAGGGCTCATCGCCCCGATGGGTCCGCCGTACGTCACCGCAGGAGGCCCCCAATGGCCGCTCCCATCGATTTCGGGCGGGGCGTGTCCGACGCCTGGGCGTCGCTCGTCGCCTTCGTGCCCAAGTTCGTCGCGTTCCTGGTGATCCTGCTGGCCGGCTGGGTCATCGCCAAGCTCCTGCACAAGGGGGTCGACGCCGTCCTGGAGCGGATCGGCTTCGACCGGTGGGTCGAGCGCGGCGGGATCGGCCGCGCGCTGGAACGCAGCCGCTACGACGCCTCCGACCTGATCGCCAAGCTCGTCTACTACGGGGTCCTGCTGATCACGCTACAGGCCGCCTTCTCGGTCTTCGGCCCCAACCCGGTCAGCACCCTGCTCGGCGGCGTGGTGGCGTGGCTGCCGAAGGCCGCCGTGGCCATCGTGATCGTGGTGATCGCCGCGGCCATCGCCAACGCGGTGAAGGACATCGTCTCGGGCGCCCTGGGCGGCCTGTCCTACGGGCGCCTGCTGGCGAACATCGCCGCGGTGTTCATCCTCGCCCTGGGCGTGATCGCCGCGCTGAACCAGATCGGAGTGGCGACCACGGTGACCACACCGGTGCTGGTGGCCGTCCTGGCGACCGTCGCCGGCATCCTCGTGGTCGGCGTCGGCGGCGGCCTGGTCCGGCCGATGCAGCGGCGCTGGGAGGGATGGCTGGACCGCGCGGAGCGCGAGACGGACGCCCTGCGCGGCCAGGCGGCCGCCTACGACCGCGGCCGCACGGACGCGATGTCGTCGGCGGAGGCGCGCGGGCCCGCCCACCCGCCGGCCTCGGGCGGCGCGCCGCACCCGTCCGGCGAGGGGGTGCTGCACTCCGCGCCGGGACCGCACTCCCGGCCCGGGGAGGCGCCGCCGCCGCGGGGGTGACCGCCGCGCCGGGCGCCCAGGGGCTTCAGGCCGCGGGTTCCGGGTCGAGCATCAGGCACACCGCGCTGAGCCGCAGCGCCGCGAAGTCCAGGGGCTGCTCGCAGGGGGCCGGGACCCGCCAGCCCGCCTCGTGGGCGCCGTCCCAGAAACCGATGAGGTAGCCGACGAGGGAGTCCCGGCCGACCGGCTGCCCGAGGGAGGCGATGGCCTGCCTGACCTCGGCCGCGTGCTGGTCGAGGGCGGCGCCGACGCCGGGATGCAGGGCGCGCAGGTCCAGCACCCGCTGGGCGAACTGCGCGCGGATCCGGGCGGGCCACGAGTCTTCGGACACGGTCGTTCCCTGGGGGTCGGTGCTGCCGGGTACGGCAGTCACGATAGACCGCTCCCAGGAGAGCTTTGTGCCATGAATGACCGGTTTCGCCCCTTGCGGTGAGCCCTGCACCGGTTCCGCACCGGTACGGCTCCGCCGGGCGGGGACGGGCCGCCCCTCCCCCGCCTCATGCGGGCCGTACGGTCCTCAGACGGCGGCCCCTATGGTGTGGACCCGCAGGGAGTTGGTGGTGCCGGCGTGACCGGGCGGGGAGCCGGAGACGATGACGACCTTGTCGCCCTTCTCCAGCCGGGCCTGGGTGAGGAGGGCCGCCTCGACCTGGCGGACCATGTCGTCGGTGTGGTGGACGAAGGGGACCTCGAAGGTCTCCACGCCCCACACGAGCGCGAGCTGGTTGCGGACCTGCGGGGCGGAGGTGAAGGCCAGCAGCGGGATCGGCGAGCGGTAGCGGGCCAGGCGCCGGGCGGTCTCACCGGACATCGTGAAGGCCACCAGGGCCTTGGCCCCGACGATGGCGCCGACCTCGGCGGCGGCCCGGGCGATGGCGCCGCCGGTGGTCTCCGGCAGGCGGGTCAGGCGGTGGGTCGCCTCCAGCACGGACCGCTCGGCGGCGGTGGCGATGCGGCTCATCGTCTCGACCGACTGGATCGGGTAGTTGCCGACGGAGGTCTCACCGGAGAGCATGACGGCGTCGGCGCCGTCCATGACGGCGTAGGCGACGTCGGAGGCCTCGGCCCGGGTCGGGCGCGGGGCGTTCATCATCGAGTCGAGCATCTGGGTGGCGACGATGACCGGGTGGGCCTTCTCCCGGCAGAGCTCGATGGCGCGCTGCTGGACGATCGGCACCTCCTCCAGCGGCAGCTCGACGCCGAGGTCGCCGCGGGCGACCATGATGCCGTCGAAGGCGTCGACGATCTCCGGGAGGCAGGCGACGGCCTCCGGCTTCTCGATCTTCGCGAGGAGGGGGACCCGGACGGCCTCCTGCTCCATGATGTTGCGCACCACGTGGGCGTCGGCGGGGCGGCGCACGAACGAGAGCGCGATCATGTCGAACCCGGTGCGCAGCGCCCAGCGGAGGTCGGCCTCGTCCTTGTCGGTGAGGGCGGGGGCGCTGACCTTGACGCCGGGCAGGTTGAGGCCCTTGTTGTCGGAGATCATGCCGCCGACGACGACGCGGGTGACGACGCGGGGGCCGTCGACCCCGGTCACCTCCAGGTGGAGGCGGCCGTCGTCGACGAGGATGGTGTCACCGGGGCGGACGTCCTTCGGCAGGCCCGTGTAGGTGGTGGAGACCTGCTCGCGGTCGCCGGGGACCTCTTCGGTGGTGATGGTGAAGACGTCACCGAAGCCGAGGCGGACCGGGCCCTCCTCGAACTTGCCGACACGGATCTTGGGTCCCTGCAGGTCCGCGAGCACGCCCACGCCGCGGCCGAGTTCGGCGGCGGCCTCCCTCACCCTGTCGTAGACCTCCTTGTGCAGCTCGTGGCTGCCGTGGCTGAGGTTGAAGCGGGCCACGTCCATGCCTGCGGCGATGAGCTCGCGGAGGCGTTCGGGAGAGGAGGTGGCTGGGCCGAGAGTGCAGACGATTTTCGCGCGACGAGTCACGGGTCCTAGCCTAATTGGTACAGACCACTCGGATGTGACGGTGCTCATAGCGTCAGAGAAAAAATCGGTGACATGACGCTATCCCGGGGTCACCCGAGGTGGCGAATCGACCCCTCCGTCCGAGGATCGCACCGTTCGCGCCTTCCGTCGCCGGATGAGCCGGACGTATCCGATCCAGGAGACCGCCACGAGGAGCGCGACGGCCAGGCGGGCGACGGTCGTGTGCTCCTCCGGGTAGATCACGCCCTCGATGTAGTGGTCGATGAACCCCTCCGGCGGGAGCCCGCGCTCCCCCGCGGTGCGCCGGCCCCAGTCCTCGGCGACGGTCAGGGGGCACTCGACCCCGGTGGCGACGGAGACGACACCCCAGGCCGCCGCCGCGAGGTGCGCCGCGATCAGGCGGGGCCAGCGCCAGGCGAGGAAGCCGCCGACCGCCATGAAGACGAGGAAGAGGAAGTGCACCACCATGGCGGCTTCCCCGATGAGGCGATACGCCATGCTCCACGATAAGCCGGGCCCGGCCCCGGCGGCATCCGTGTTCTCACCGGCCCCCGTCGCGGGGGTCTCTCCGGGGACGCCCCCGCGGGTCCTCCGGAATCCGCCGGGAACGCCCCGCGGGCGTCAGGGGAAGGTCCGGGGACCCGCCTGCGAGGGGCCGGGGGTACGGGCCGGCCGGGTCCCGGGAGGGGCCGGGCGGGTCAGCCGCGCGGGACGGTGGCGGCCCGGGCGGCGTCGACGACGCCGCGGCCGTAGAAGCCGTTGCGGGACTTCCCTCCCTCGCAGGTGTGCGTCTCCTTGCGCCCCCCGTGGCGGTAGACGTGCGCGCGGGGCGAGGGGCAGGCCCGCTTGACGGCGCTGGCGTACAGCAGGCGCTCGACCTCGGCGGGGGGCATGGTGAGGCCGCCCCGCCCGGAGCCGTCCGGCGTGCCGAAGCGGCTGATCAGGATCGCGGCGACGCCGGTGGCGTGCGGGGCCGCCATGGAGGTGCCGGCGAGGTACTGGTAGTAGGCGCAGGTGCCGTTGCGGCAGTCGCGCACCACCTCGGGCTCGGTGGGTCCGCCGTCCGCGGCGAGCACGCCCCGCTCGCGCAGCACGTGCTCCGGCACGGCGGCCAGGACCATCGCGGCCGGGTCGTACTCCCCCGCGGCGTACTCGTCGCCCCCGGGGGCCGCCAGGTCCGTCTGCTCGATCCCGTAGTCGGAGTAGTAGGCCTTGTCCCCGCCGGGGCCGACGGAGGAGACCGACACGACGCCCTCGGACTCGGCGGGCACGGTGAGGCAGGAGTTGTCGATCCTGCGCGTCCGCGCGGCCTCCGGGGGGTGGTCGGGGCTCGCCGTGTCGGTCTTCGGGCGGCCGAGGTCGGTGGCGCCGTTGCCGATGGCCCCGACGAGCGTGACGCCGCGCTCGCGGGCGTAGTCGAGGGCGCGCTGCATGCCGGTGACGATGCCGCGCTGCTCGATCCGCTCGGCCGGGGAGTCGGCGGGGTTGGCGGCGCAGTTGAACAGCCACGGGTCCACGTAGTAGCTCATGTTGACCACGTCGATGCCGGTGTCGGCGGCGTAGGTGAGCGCGTCGAGGCTGGGCTTGAGGAAGAACAGGCCCGAGTCCTGCCCGGCGCGGAGGTTGACCAGGGTCACCTCCGGGGCGACCCCGGCGACGCCGAGGCCGTTGACCGGGGAGGCGATGGTGCCGGCCACGTGGGTGCCGTGGCCGTCGTCGTCCCAGTCGGCGGGGTCCTTGCAGCCGGCGAACTCGCAGGGCCCGTCGAGGGGGGCGCCGGTGGAGTCGGTGGGCCGGTCGGTGACGAAGTTGCGGCTGCGCGCGCGGTCGAAGTTGGGCGCGATGTCGGGGTGCCCGCCGTCCACACCGGTGTCGATGACGCCGACCAGGACCCTCCGGTCGCCGGGTGCGGTGGCGTGGGAGCCGCGGGCGGTGGCGCCGATCATCTGCATGTCCCACTGGCGGGCGGCGAGCGGCTCGGCCCGCTCGGAGAAGGCGCGGCCGTCGGGGAAGGACGCCCCGGCCCCCGTGCCGGGCCACCGCGTGCCGGGCCACCGCGTGCCGGGCCACCGGCCCGGAGCGGCGCCGTCGCCGGATCCGGACGCCCCGGTGCCGGCGGACGCGGCC
>NZ_BAAAUT010000101.1:0-12088 GCF_039534085.1 Planomonospora alba | reverse complement strand
CCGCGACCCTCACCTTGGCAAGGTGATGCTCTACCCCTGAGCCACTTCCGCGTGTGTTCCCGGGAGACCCGGTGTCACGGAGAGAACTTTAGCGAATAGGCGGCGACTCCCCAAACCGGATCGCCCCTCCGGGACCGTGCGGCGGGAGAATGTAAGGGTCTAGCATGGGGCACACCGGTTACATCGAATGCGAGAGAGTGACAGCATGCACGACAACGTGGTCGTGGACATCGGGCCCGAGCCGCTGACGTTCGCCGAGGTCGTCGCCGTCGCCAGGCGCGGCGCCGCCGTACGGCTCACCGACGACGCCGTGGCCGCCATGGCCGCGGCCCGCACCCGCGTCGACGAGCTCGCCGAGAGCCCCACCCCGGCCTACGGGGTCTCGACGGGCTTCGGAGCGCTGGCCACCCGGCACATCGACCCCGCGCTCCGCGCGCAGCTCCAGCGCTCCCTGGTCCGCTCGCACGCCGCCGGGTCCGGGCCGGAGGTGGAGACCGAGGTGGTCCGCGCACTGATGCTGCTTCGCCTGCACACCCTGGCCACCGGCCACACCGGTGTCCGCCCGAAGACCGCCAAGACGCTGGCGGGCCTGCTCAACGCGGGCATCACCCCGGTCGTGCACGAGTACGGCAGCCTGGGCTGCTCCGGCGACCTCGCCCCGCTCTCCCACGTGGCCCTCACGATCATGGGGGAGGGCGTCGTCCGCGACGCCGCCGGGAACCTCGCCGACGCGGCCGAGGCGCTCAAGCAGGCGGGCATCGAACCGGTCGAGCTGGCCGCCAAGGAGGGCCTGGCGCTCATCAACGGCACCGACGGCATGCTGGGCATGCTGGTCCTGGCACTGGACGACCTGGCGCGGCTGTTCACGACCGCCGACATCGGCGCGGCCATGAGCGTGGAGGCGCTGCTCGGCACCGACCGGGTCTTCGCCGCCGACCTGCAGGCGCTGCGCCCGCACCCGGGCCAGGCCGCCAGCGCGGCCAACCTGCGCGCGCTGCTGGCCGGCTCCGGCATCATGGCCAGCCACCGGGACGGCAGCTGCACCCGGGTCCAGGACGCCTACTCGCTGCGGTGCGCCCCCCAGGTCGCCGGGGCCGGCCGCGACACCCTCGCGCACGCCGCCTCGGTCGCCATGCGCGAGCTCGCCTCCGCGGTCGACAACCCGGTGGTCCTGGCCGACGGCCGGGTGGAGTCCAACGGCAACTTCCACGGCGCCCCCGTGGGCTACGCGCTGGACTTCCTGGCCATCGCGGTCGCCGACCTGGCAAGCATCTCCGAACGGCGCACCGACCGCATGCTCGACGTGGCCCGCAGCCACGGCCTGCCCGCCTTCCTCGCCGACGACCCCGGCGTGGACTCCGGCCACATGATCGCGCAGTACACCCAGGCCGCGATCGTCTCCGAGCTCAAGCGCCTGGCCGTCCCGGCCAGCGTGGACTCCATCCCGAGCTCCGCCATGCAGGAGGACCACGTCTCCATGGGGTGGTCGGCCGGGCGCAAGCTGCGCCGCGCGGTGGACGGGCTGGCCCGGGTGCTGGCCGTGGAGATCCTCACCGCGGCCCGCGCGATCGACCTGCGGGCGCCGCACCGGCCCGCGCCCGGGACCGGGGCCGTGGTGGCGGCCCTGCGCGAGGCGGTCCCCGGCCCCGGCCCGGACCGCTTCCTCGCCCCGGAGATCGAGGCGGTGGTCCGGATGATCGGGGACGGCACGCTCGTCGCCGCGGCGGAGAAGGCCACCGGGCCGCTGGCCTGACAGGCCGGGCCCGGGTCCGGGCCCGGGTCCCGGGCCGGGTCCCCGTGGCCGGAGCCCGGGCTCCGGCCACGGGTCCGGGGCCCGCCGGGGCGTGCCCGGGGGCCCGCGGAGGTCACGGCACCCCGGGTCCCGCCGCGGAGGCGCGGGGTCCACGGAACCGCGGGGCCCATGGGGCCGCGGGGTTCACACCGCTCCCGGGACGACCGCCGTCACCTCCGCCTCGATCAGCAGCCCCGGCCGGAACAGCCGCGACACCTCCACCGTCGTGCTGGCCGGCGGTTCGCCGGTGATGAAGCGCCGCCGGACGGCCCCGTACTCCGGCAGCAGCGACATGTCGGTGACGAACGTCCGGATGTGGGTCACGTCGTCGAAGGTGCACCCCTGGTCGGCGAGGATGCGCGCCAGCGATTCCATGACGTGCTCCGCCTGGCGCGTCATGTCGCCCTCTCCGACCACGTTCCCGTCGGCGTCCAGCGCCACCTGTCCCGAGACGGACAGCAGGTTCCCCGCCCGGGTGGCGTGGGAGTAGAGCCCGTTGGTCGCCGGGACCGAGGCGGGGTTGACCTTCCCGACCCCGGTCCGGCCGGTCCCGGGCCCGCGGCCGCCCGCCTCCCGCACGGTGCCGAACACACCGAGCACCTCGCGGCAGCGCTCCAGGTCCTGCGGGGCCCCGTCCCGCAGCCCGGGCGCCGCGTCCGCGAGCACCCCTTCCACCGCCGCCGGGTCGCGCAGCACCGTGACGACGAGGTCGGCGTCCGCCACCGCCTCGGCCGGGGAGGCGGCCGTCGCGGCGCCCTCCACCGCGCGGGGGGTGCGGTTCCACACGGTCACCTCGCGCCCGGCCGCCACGAGCCGCCGGGCCATCGGGGCGACCATGCGCCCCAGTCCGAGAAAAGCGATCACGCCCCCGACGCTAGGCGGCGGCGAGGCATTCCACCAGCGACTACTTTTCATGCAACCCATGCGAAGGAGGAATGTGTTCGAGACCGACGCCCTGCGCCTGCTGGACGCCGTCGCCCGTACGGGCTCGTTCACCGCCGCGGCCGCCGAGCTGAGCTACACCCAGTCCGCCGTCTCCCGGCGCATCGCCTCCCTGGAGCAGCAGGCCGACGGCCCCCTGTTCGAGCGGCTGCCCCGCGGCGTACGGCCGACGCCCGCCGGAGAGCTGCTCTGGGAGCACGCCCGGGCCGTCCTCAACCGCCTGGCCAGGGCCCGCGACGACCTCGCGGGCATCCACGGCGGCTACCGCGGCCGGGTCCGCGTCGGGGCGTTCGCCACCGCCAACGTCGCCCTGGTCCCCGCCGCCCTGCGCGCCTTCCGGCGGGAGTTCCCCGAGGTCGAGCTCGCCCCCGTCGAGGGGCCCAGCGGCGGGCTGCTGCGCCGGATGCGCGAGGGCGCCCTGGACCTCGCCGTGGTGAGCGACTACCCCTCCGGGCTGCCGCGCGACGGCGGCGGCGACCCCGGTGGCGATCCCGGCGGCGATCCCGGCGGCGTCGGGTTCACCGAACTGACCCGCGACGAGCTGTTCGTCGCGCTGCCCCGCGACCATCCGCTGGCGGGCGGTCCGCCCGGCGACCCCGTCGACCTGCGCGACCTGCGCGAGGAGACCTGGATCGAGGCGCCCCCGCCGGGCGGGCGGACCATGCTGGCCGACGCCTGCGCCCGGGCCGGGTTCACCCCGCGCGCGAGCATCCGGATCAGCGAGTGGACGGGCAAGTACGGGTTCGTCGCGGCCGGGCTCGGCGTCACGCTGGTGCCGGCCCTGGCCGTGCAGGCCGTACCGGAGGGCCTGGTGGTCCGTTCCCTCGGCGCGTTCGCGCCGCACCGGACCGTCTACGCGGCGCTGCCGGGCACCGCGCCGCCCGCCGCCCGGGCGCTGGCGCGGCTGCTGGGGGCCGAGGCGCGGCGGCAGGCGGTGCGCTCCTCGCGCCGCGCGGCGGGACAATAGGGGGGTGCACGACTCGTTCGCCCACGTCGGCGGCCTGCTGGCCACCCGGCTCCTCGACGTCACGACCGACCTGTCCGCGCTGGACGGCGAGGGCTGGTGGGCGGTCGTGGTCGACTACGAGGGCAAGGTCACCTGCGCCCGGTTCGGCGACGTCCGGCCCGCCCCGCCGCCCGTGCCGCGCCGGCCCTGGCGCGGCCCGCACCCGTCGCAGTGGCGCAGCTCGCTGGACCGGGCCGCCTACGAGGACGGCGTGCGCCGCATCCGCTCCCGCATCGAGCGCGGCGAGGTCTACCAGGCCAACCTCTGCCGGGTGCTCACCGCGCCGCTGCCCGCCGGCCAGGACCCGGCGGCCCTCGCGCTCAAGCTGGCGGAGGGCAACCCCGCCCCCTACGCGGCCGTGGTGAGCCTGCCGGAGCGCGCCGTCGTGTCGGCCTCGCCGGAGCTCTACCTGTCGCGGGACGGCGACGTGATCGAGTCCCGGCCGATCAAGGGGACCGGGGCCACCGCGGCCGACCTGCTGGAGAAGGACCACGCCGAGAACGTGATGATCGTCGACCTGGTCCGCAACGACCTGGGCCGGGTCGCCGCCGTGGGCTCGGTGACCGTCCCCGCGCTGTGCGAGGTCGAACAGCACCCCGGCCTGGTGCACCTGGTCTCCACCGTCCGCGCCCGGCTGGCGCCGGAATCCGGCTGGCCGGAGCTGTTCGCCGCCACATTTCCTCCCGGCTCGGTGACCGGCGCGCCGAAATCCTCCGCGCTGCGTATCATCGAGGAACTCGAACCCGAGCCCCGCGGCCCGTACTGTGGTGCCGTGGGCTGGGTCGACGCCGACCGGCACCGGGCGTCGCTGGCCGTGGGGATCCGCACGTTCTGGCTCTCGTCCGGTGCGATCCGCTTCGGCACGGGAGCGGGCATCACCTGGGGAAGCGATCCGCGGCGTGAGTGGCACGAGACCGAGTTGAAGGCGTCCCGGCTCATCGCGCTCGCCTCCACCCCTTGAAGGAGATACCCGATGAACGTTCCCGTGTGGGTCAACGGTGAACTCACCGATCCGGCGCAGGCCGCCGTCTCCGTCTTCGACCACGGCCTCATCGTGGGCGACGGCGTCTTCGAGACCGTCAAGTGCGTCGACGGCGCCCCCTTCGCCCTCACCCGCCACCTGGACCGGCTCCGCCTGTCGGCGCGGCGCATGGAGCTGCCCGAGCCGGACACGGACGCGATCACCGAGGGCGTACGGGCCTGCCTGGCCGCCGCACCCGCCTGGCCGCTCGGCCGGATCCGCATCACCTGCACCAGCGGCCCCGGCCCGCTCGGCTCCGACCGGGGCGACCACGGCCTCACCACCGTGATCATCGTCGCGGAGCAGAAGCCGTTCCCCGCCACCGCCGACGTCGTCGTGGTGCCGTGGCCGCGCAACGAGCGCGGCGCGCTGGCCGGGGTGAAGAGCACCTCGTACGCCGAGAACGCCCGGGCGCTCCTCCACGCCAGGGCACGGGGCGGCGGTGAGGCGATCTTCGGCAACACCGCGGGCGACCTCTGCGAGGGCACCGGGAGCAACGTCTTCATCGTGCGCGACGGCCGGCTCGTCACGCCCACGCTCGACTCCGGCTGCCTCGCCGGGGTCACCCGCGCGCTCACCCTGGAGTGGTGCGGGGGCGAGGAGGAGGACGTGCCCCTGGAGGCGCTCTACGAGGCCGAGGAGGCGTTCCTGACCTCGACCACCCGCGACGTCCAGCCGATCCGCGCCGTCGACGGGACCGTGCTCCCGGCGGCCCCCGGCCCGATCACCACCAAGGTGATGCGAGTCTTCGCCGAGCGCGCCGCCGACGACCTCGACCCGTGACCGTGCCGGCCCGCCCGGCCCGGCGGGCCCGTACGGCGCGGGCCGCCCGGGACCGGGCGGGTCAGTCCCACGGCCGGTAAGGGGCCGCACCCGGCGGCGGGGAGGGGCCGTGGTGCCCCGGATACGGGGGACACCCGGAGCGTCCGGGGACCGGCGGGGCCGGGGGGTACCCGAGGTGCCCGGGGACCGGCAGGGCCGGGGCGGGGGCCTGGAGGGCGCGCGGGCGCCCGCTCCGCCACAGCAGCACCGCGCCGAACAGGGCCAGCAGGCCCACGCCGCCCGCGCCCCCGCCGATGACGAGGTAGTCGGTGTCCAGCTCGGGGCCGGTGACCGGTGACGACCCGTCCGGGGTGGCGAGGTGCTCCTTCCCGTCGTGGCGGCGCGGCGTCACCGGCTCAGCCCGGGGGAACCTGGCGGCGGTCACGGCCCGCGCCGCGTCGATCAGGCCGTAGCCCACCTCGGCGTTCCAGCCGCCCGCCGGATGCCTGGCCGTGCGGGTCAGGACGTGCCGGACCTGGCCCGGGGTCAGCTCGGGGTTGCGGGACAGCAGGAGCGCGGCCACCCCCGCGGCCAGCGCCCCGGCAGGCGAGGTGCCGTTGACGGCCTGGTAGCCGCCGGTGTTGCGGGCGCTGACGATCCCCACCCCCGGCGCCGCGACGGTGTTGACCGCCTTGACGGTGGAGAACTCCGCCCGGCGGCCGTCCCTGCCCACCGCGGCGACCGAGATCACCCCCGGGTAGCCCGCGGGGAACGAGGTCTCGTTGAAGGAGTCCCGCCCTCCCTCGTTGCCCGCCGAGGCGATCACCGTCACCCCGCGGTTGACCGCGTAGGCGACCGCCGTCGCCTCGTCGGAGAAGTAGTCGACGACCGCGGACGGCTCGGTGCCCAGTGACATGGAGATCACCTTCGCGCCGTGGTCGACCGCGTAGCGGATGCCCTCGGCCAGCGGGTTCAGCCCGTTCGGGCCGGCCTTGACCGGCTCCTTCTTCCCGGGATCCTCGTCCTCCAGGATCACCTGGACGGAGAGGATCTCCGCCTCCGGAGCGGCGATGAGGACGCCGTGGGCCATGGCCGTGCCGTGCCGGCCCCGGTGCTCGCTGTCCTCGGCGAGCCGGCTCCCGACGAAGGCGGGCCCCTCGGTGACCTTTCCGCGCAGGGCCGGGTGCCCGGCGGCCACCCCGGTGTCCAGCACCGCCACCGTGACCCCCGCGCCCCGGGAGAGCTGGTGCGCCTGCGGCAGCCGCATGGCCGTCGACTCCCATCCCGCCCCCGCCCGGGAGGGCCCGGCCGCGCGGGCGGGGGAGGCGCCCGCCAGCACGGCGAGGACCACCAGGGCGGCCGCGGTCCTCCTCACCGCGCCCTTGCCCGGCGCGCTCCTCCTCGGAGGCGCCGCGGTCCTCGTCCTCGGAAGGACCCCGCTCACCGCGCCTCCTTGTCCGCAAGCCCGCCCAGGTAGGTGGCGAACATCTGGGCCAGGTCGCCCGCCGCGCCCGCCCAGGGCCTGCGTTCCGCGCTCAGCCTGCGCTCCGAGCGCCACGGCGCCGGGATCCGGGTGGCGAGCCGGCCGTCGGCCGCCCCGGTGGTCACCGCGACGACGTGGTGGATGTAGGTCGAGTACACCCCCGTGCCTGAGGCGGCGTTGCGCCGGTCGTCCCGCCACCGGGCGGCCGCCGTCCCGGGGACGGGGTGGCTGCGCACGGCCAGGTCGGGCCGGTCCTCCCGCTCCTGCTCGCCCAGGTACCCGCCGAGCTCGCTCTCGGCCCTGCCGTCGGGCAGGCCGATCACCGCCACGGTGGCGATCATGTCTCCGCTCGGGTCCGCGTAGGTCGCCCGGACCACGCCCTGGCAGCCGGCCGCCTCGGCCCGCTCGGCGGTCCGCCCGGTCAGACCGGCCGCGCAGGAGGTCTGCGGGGCGATGCCGAGCCGTACCCACTGGGCGTTCGCGGCGTCGCGCCGGTCGCCGTGGACGGCCTGCTTCATGGAGATCAGGTCGGGGAAGATCTCCTCGGCGGGGACGTTGCGCCACAGGCCCGCCCAGTAGGCGTCGTTCCTGATCTCCTGCCTGCTGTTCTTCACCCCGTGCAGGGCGATCCCTCCGCCGGCGAGGAGCAGCAGCACCCCGAAGACCGCGAGCAGGACGCCTGCGACCCTCCGCCCGGTGCGGGCCCTGCCGGGCGGAGGCACCGGGGGAGCCTGCGGCGGGACCCAGGAGGGCGGGGCGCCGTAGGGGGGAGGGAGGAGGGAGCCGTACGGGGCGGGACCGCCCCCGGGCGGGAGGCCGTGGCCGTACGGCGGGGGCCCGGGCGGGAGGTGCCCCGCCGCCGGCGGGCTCCCGGGGGGAGGGTGCCCCGCAGGGGGATGTCGAGGAGGCGGATATCCGGGCTGAGCGTGCGGGCCCTGGGGCATCGGTCTCCTGGGACGGGGTCATGATCGGATGGGGACGGACGCCACCATACCGGTCGGACATCAGACGACCGGGACCTTTCCCCGTGGAACGGGGAGCGGTCCCGGCCGTGAGCCGCGCGGGCCCGGCGGTCCTAGTAGGACGTCTGGCTCTGCGGGTTGAGCTCCTTCAGCCGGACCGTCTTCGCCGGGTCCGTCAGCGGGTCGTCGATGCGGAGCACGTCGAGGCCCCTGGTGATGTCGCTGGAGTAGATGTGGCCGTTGTAGTAGTAGGCCGACCACGATCCCCCGACGCCGCTGACCGGGCCGCGCTCGAAGAAGCCGATCTCCCGGGGGTTCTCCGGGTCGGTGAAGTCCCAGATCGACACCCCGCCCTGGTACCACGCCTGCACCATGACGTCCTTGCCGGGGATCGGGATCAGCCCGCCGTTGTGGGCGACGCAGTTCTCGTCCTTCTGCTGCTCCCGGGGGATCTTGAAGTAACCGCGCCGGGTGAGGGTGCGGTCGGGTCCGAGGTCGTAGACGGCGCTGGCGCCCTTGGTGCGCGGGGTGTCGCGGTCGCAGGTGGCGGCCACGCCGCCGCCCAGCTCGTCACCGAAGACGATCTTGGTGGCGTCGTTGTTGAAGGTGGCCGAGTGCCAGATGGAGAAGTTCTCCTCGTCGCTCACGTGCTGGAGCACCCTGGGCTTCACCGGGTCGGAGATGTCCAGCAGGATGCCGTCGCCGAAGCAGGCGGCGGCGGCGAGGTCCTTCTCCGGGTAGGCGGTGATGTCGTGGCAGCCGCCGAGCTCCGCCTGCTCGCCCGCGTCGGCGATCACCGGCGTGGCGACGACCTTCGCCGCCTGCGGGTCGCCGACGGGCACCTCGACGATCGAGAAGATGTTGTGCGGCCCGGGACAGGTCGGGGTGCCCTCCGGGCCGGGGGAGGAGACGTACAGGTAGAGCGTGTCCGCGGTCTCGCCCGGCACGAGGGTGTGGGTGTGCGAGCCGCAGGCGGTGCTGACCGCCGAGACGAACTTCGGGTGGGCCTTGTCGGAGACGTCGAAGATGCGGATGCCCTCCCAGCCGCCGTCCTCCTCGTACTCCCCCCGTCCGGCGCCGCACCCGGGGCCGCTGCGCGGGGTGTCCACGGACAGGAAGAGCAGGTCGCCGCTGACCGAGACGTCGTTCTGCTCGCCGGGGCAGAGCACCCGGCTGACCACCGCGGGCGCGGCCGGGTCGGAGACGTCGAAGACGGTGAACCCCTCGTAGTTGCCCACGAACACGTGGTCGCCCTGGAAGGCCAGGTCGGTCCCCCACGCCTCGGGCCCGTCCAGGGGAGCCGCCGGCGGCACGTTGGCGACGTGGGTGACGTTCGCGCTGCGCAGCACGTCGCCGGAGCCGCTCCGCGGGGAGGCGGGCGCGGAGGAGCCCGCCGCGGAGGGGGGTGCCGCACCGGAGTCCGGCGGCTCGGAGTCCGCGCCGCAGCCCGCCACCACGAGCATCGCCGCCAGCGCGAACGCCAGGGTTGATCGCACAGTGCCCCCATTGATTCGAATGTTTACGCATTATGGATGCTATGGGGATTATGTGCCGGGCGGGTCTCGTCCTGCTGGCGGCGGTGACGGCGACGGCCGCGGCGGGGTGCTCGGCCTCGGCGGCAGGGACGGGATCGCCGCTGGTGGCGGGGACGGGCGCGCCGGTGATCGTGCCGGGCGGCCCGGGCGACGCCGGCCGTACGGCGGCGCCGGGCGAGCGGCTGGGAGAGTCGGAGGCGCGGGTCACCGCGCCCGACGTGCGGTTCGCCGAGGGCATGATCCCGCACCACAGGCAGGCGCTGGAGATGGCGGCGCTGGTCCCGGCGCGGTCGTCGTCGCAGCGGGTGCGCACGCTCGCCGAGCGGATCGCCGCGGCGCAGCGGCCGGAGATCGAGGCCATGACGTCATGGCTGGAGTCGGTCGGCCGGCCGTGGCGGGGCCACGGGGTCCACGGCGACGGCCACCTCCTCACCCAGGAGGAGATGAACCGGCTCAGGGCCGCGAGGGGCGAGGCCTTCGACGAGCTCTTCCTGACCTTGATGATCCGCCATCACGAGGCGGCGGTGACGATGGCCCGCGAGCAGCTGAGGTCCGGCACCGACCGGACGATGCTCGCCGTGGCGGGCGACGTCCTGTCAGGGCAGGGCGTCGAGATCTCCCGGATGCGGGCGCTGCTGGCGTAGGGCCGGGGAGGGCTCAGGAGCTCCAGAGCATGTTGCTGAGCTCGGCGTCGAGGTCCATGAAGTCGGTCTCGCGACCGGCCGAGACCAGCTCGTAGGTCCGGTGCAGGAACTCCGTCAGCGGGGCCAGCGGGACCTCGAACAGGGCCTGCCCGAACGGCGAGGTGAGGCTGATGTGCAGGGTGCGCTCACCGTCGGCGCGGGCCGGCCACACCTGGACGTCGCCGTCGCCGACGCGCCGCACGATGCCGACGGTCAGCAGCTCGCGGGCGAAGATCCATTCGACCGGCTCGTCGTTCCCCACGTGGAAGGCCATCCGGATCGCGTACGGATCGTCGGCCGTGTAGCTGAGTCCGGCGAGCAGCGGGACGGTGCTACGGTCGGGGACCACAAGCCGAAGGCCCAGCTCGGCAGAGACGGTGGTGCTGTTCATCGTCAGCCAAACCTTTTCGTCGTCGGTCCCCTCTGCGGGGCTGTCACTGCTGTGGCGGGCTTCGTCCATGGCTATGACGCGGAACGAAGGAACCCGTAGGAAAGATTCCGCCTCCAGGCCCTTCTGTAACACACATCACAGTGCGACATTTCGGCACCTAGCTGGCCAAACGTCATCAACGGCGTCATATTTCCAAGGGTTTTGCGCATCGTTTCCATCACGCTCGGCTCCCCGTGAGGGGTGTCGTGGGCGAAGGGGTCTAGCTCGGGTCGTACGGGTGCTTGTGCGGATCAGGACGATGCTATGACACCGTAGCCTCCCAGTGGGCCCCATCTTCGGACCTTCGTCCCCTACCGCTCCCAGGCTTCCCGGCCGCCGCTGCCCGGCCCCGGTCGCCGCCGCACCCCGACCGGCGCCGCCCTCAAGATCATGCCGTCATGGATGTCGTTTCGCCAGTGGTCCCGGATTGCTGTATGGTTTTCCACGTCGGAACCGCGAGGGTCCGGCAGGGCGGGCGATTAGCTCAGCGGGAGAGCGCTTCGTTCACACCGAAGAGGTCACTGGTTCGATCCCAGTATCGCCCACCACCGCGAAGGCCCGGAGAGACTGATCTCTCCGGGCCTTCGCGCCGTTCGGGGGGATGCGCGACGGCCGGCGGCGCGCCCACCCCGCCGCCGGGGACCGGTGTCCTCCCCGTGGCCGCGGCTCGCGGACGCCCCGCGGGGCTCCGGCCCATCCCGCCCGGCCGGGCGCCGGGAGGACCGAGGGCGCCGGGAGCGGATCCCGGCGGGACGTGCCGGGCTCCGGGGCCGGGGGGCGGACGGGCCGCCCGGCTTTTGTCCGCTGCGGGAGCCGGCTTTCCGAAAGCTTTCATTGTCCGATATCCGGGACGGCCGGGAAACTTTCATCGGATATGCCGCGGTGAATCGCGGAAATCACCCGACCTGCTTGGCGGAAACAGCAGGTGGAGAAGCATAAGGCGAGGTCGGCGCGGCTGTCTCCGCCATGGGAGGAGGGCGTGGGCGGTTGACATCCGGGAGTGCCGGACCGGACTCTGTGGTGGGCGCCGGTGGAACCGGAAAGGCGGTTCCACCGCGCCGGGCACGGCTGACGGAATGGCGGAGGAAGCCGTTTTACGGATATCGGGGAGGACGCCGGCGGTGTTCCCCGGTGACCGGTCGGCGCGTCGCCGGTCCGCCCGCCCGGCCGTGCCCCGGGGTTTCCGCGGGACGCCGCGGAAAGGGCTCCGCCCTGCGCGGCGGAGCCGCCGGACGGGCGGGGCGCGCCTCCCTGCCCGGATCCCACCGTCAACCGGCGACTCCGGTCGCGTCCTCTCCGTACGGCCGGCGCCGCCCGTACGGGCGCGACGGACGCCTCCTGCCACGACAGACACGAGGTGATCTGATGAAGCTCGACCGGCTCCACGGACCGGTGCTCTCGCTCTTCCGCGCCGTGGTCGGCCTGCTGTTCGCCTTCCACGGGCTGGCGTCGATGTTCGGCGTCTTCGGCGG
>NZ_BAAAUT010000100.1:0-13030 GCF_039534085.1 Planomonospora alba | reverse complement strand
GCGGCCGTCTGCTCGGGGGCGGGGGCCGCGGCGGACGCGGCCGGGGCGGGCGCGCGGGGAGGTTCCCTGCGGCTGCGGGCGGGACGCTCGGCGGCCGGCTCGGCGGCCGGAGCCGCAGGCGCCTCCTTGACCGCGGCGGGAGCGGCGGCGCCCTCGGCGGTCACTCCCTGCTTCTCCTGGATGGCCGCGATCAGCTGGCTCTTGCGCATCCGCCCGGTCCCGCTGATGCCGAGGCCCGCCGCCATGGCCTGAAGCTCGGGCAGCACCATGGCGGACAGGCCGGTGCCGGAGCGACGACGCGGCGACTTCGCCGCGGCGCGGGTGGGGGTGTCGCCGGCCGCGGGCTGTGCGCCGTTAGCGTCGGAGAGGAGTTCGGTGGTGTCGCTCACTAATGGGTCCTTCCCAGGGGTCGGGCGTGGCCACGATCGGCCAATCGTCCCGGTGGTGCGATCGATCCGGTGGGACAGACCGGGTCAGGTTGCACGTTGTGGTCCTGTCGCGATCCTGTTGCGATCTTGTTGCGATCCCCGACGGCCCCGGAGGGCCGTCGCCACTGTCGGAGAAGGGGACATCCGCGCCTTCACCATCGAGACCCGCCGACGGTGGGGCGCGGAGGACACCCCCCGGATTGCTACCGGCAACCAGATGTCGAGGTGGTTCGAACGCGCATGTCTCCTGAAACGCCGCCTCTCCTTGCCCCGCTCGAATGTGGACCATTCGGAGGCGGCGGATTCGGGGAAGCCACTGCGGCTGTCACGCCTCGTGGAACAAGGCGTGAGGCAACGATGTGTGGCTGACAAGCACGCACCCAGCACGGGGGCATCTGGTGCGGCTATCAGCCTAACATCACCAGCGCACACAGCTATTCCCTGAAGGCCGAAGAGGCGTCAACGTGTCTCGGGAGAAACGACGCACGCACCGCGGGTTTCGACATCCAGTGGCCGGATGTGCCAGTCATTACCCACTTCTGGTGCGATCAAATCCTGCGTTTTCACTGTCGAGAACGCAAGGACCGTGGGACCCGCGCCCGAGACGACCGCAGGGACCCCGCGGGCGCGCAGCCGCCGCACCAGCTCCGCCGTCCCCGGCATCGCGGGCGCGCGGTAGTCCTGGTGGAGGAGGTCCTGCGTGCCCGCCAGCAGCAACTCCCGCTCCGGCCGCCCGGTCAGCGCCGCGACCAGCAGCGCGGCCCGGCCCGCGTTCGCAGCCGCGTCCGCGTGCGGCACGCTCGCGGGCAGCAGCCCCCGGGCGACCTCCGTGGACAGGCGGGAGGAGGGGACGATCACCACGGGGCGGACGTCGGCGTGCGGGACGAGTTTCGCCATGCGCGGAATCCCGTCCGGCTCCGTCCACGAGACCGTCAGCCCTCCGGCCAGGCAGGGCGCCACGTTGTCGGGGTGCCCCTCGATCTCGGTCGCCAGGGCGAAGACGTCGTCGTCGGTGAACTCCGGCGGCCCCTCCCCGGCCCTCTTCCCGGCCTCCGGCCCGGCCGCGGCGGCGGCGTACGGCGCGGCCGCCAGCGCGCGGGCCGCGAGGATCCCGGCGCAGACCGCCGCCGAGGACGAGCCGAGGCCGCGCGCGTGCGGGATCCGGTTGACGCAGCGCAGCCGGATGCCGCGGGGGCGCGGCAGCCCCATCCGGTCGAAGGTCTTCCTCATCGTCGCGACGATGAGGTGGCCGTCGCCGAGGTCCACCTCGCCCGCGCCCTCGCCCTCCACCGCCACGTCCACGGCCGCGCCGTCCGGGCCGGGATCGTAGAGGGCGGCCTCGACCTCGTCGTACAGGGCCAGGGCCAGTCCCAGCGTGTCGAACCCGGGGCCGAGGTTGGCCGAGGTCGCCGGGACCCGGACGACCACCGTGCTGTCGGTCATGCCTTCCTTCGCAGGAGAGAGGGAGGGGTCAGGCGAGCTCGAGGGCGCTCGCCGCCGCGTGGGCGTCGATCGGGATCGTGATCGGGGCCGGCGCGCCGGAGATGGCCCAGTCGGGGTCCTTCAGGCCGTTGCCGGTGACCGTGCAGACGATCCGCTGCCCGGGCTCGACGAGGCCCTGCTCGTGGGCCTGGAGCAGACCGGCCACGCTGGCGGCGGAGGCGAGCTCGACGAACACGCCCTCCTCCTGCGCCAGGAGCTTGTAGGCGGCGGCGATCTGGCGGTCCGTGACGGCCTGGATGACGCCGCCGGACTCGTCGCGGGCGGCCTCGGCGAGCTTCCAGGACGCGGGGTTGCCGATGCGGATCGCGGTGGCGATCGTGTGCGGGTGGGTCACCGGGGCGCCGCCCACGATCGGCGCGGCGCCGCTCGCCTGGAAGCCGAACATCCGGGGCGTCCTCGTGGCGGCGCCGTCGGCGGCGTACTCGGTGTAGCCCATCCAGTAGGCGGAGATGTTGCCGGCGTTGCCGACCGGGATGCAGTGGATGTCGGGGGCGTCCCCGAGGGCGTCCACGATCTCGAACGCGGCGGTCTTCTGGCCCTGCAGCCGGAACGGGTTGACCGAGTTGACCAGAGCGATCGGGTAGCTGTCGGACAGCTTCCTGGTCATCTCCAGGCAGTCGTCGAAGGAGCCCTCGACCTGGAGCAGCCGGGCGCCGTGGACCAGCGCCTGGGCCAGCTTGCCCATCGCGATCTTGCCGCGGGGCACGAGCACCGCGCAGGTCAGGCCCGCGCGCACGGCGTAGGCGGCGGCGGAGGCGCTGGTGTTGCCGGTGGAGGCGCAGATGACGGCCTTCGCGCCCTCCTCGACGGCCTTGCTGATGGCCATGGTCATGCCGCGGTCCTTGAAGCTGCCCGTGGGGTTCAGCCCCTCGACCTTCAGGTGGACCTCGCAGCCGGTCAGCGCCGAGACCCGGTGCGCCGGCACGAGCGGCGTGCCGCCCTCCAGGAGGGTGACGACGGGCGTCTTCTCCGTGACCGGGAGACGGTCACGGTATTCCTCGATGAGACCACGCCACGCCCTGGCCATGATTGCTCCTCCCGCGCGCGGTCCCGCCGCGCGCGTGCTACCTGCGGTGTTGGGGCCGAGTCTACGGCCAACGGCCCGGGCCGGGGGATTCGGCGTCCACCAAATGGACAGGACACGGACGATCCGCCACCGATCAACAGGAAACCTGGAGGAAGGGCGGGTAGGGTCGGACAGGACTTGACAGGAGGCACCCCCGACGATCTGACAAGGAGATCGACTTCCATGACGGGCGGAGCGGCGATCGGCCTGCCCCCGATCCGGCACAACGACTACTCGCCCCTGCGGCCCCCCGCGCTCGGCGGCTGGGAGCCCTCCCTGCCGGTGAGCGTGGTCATCCCCGCGCACGGCGGCCAGCACCGGCTCGACCTGGTCCTGGCGGCCCTGGCCGCGCAGACGTATCCCGACCGGCTCCTGGAGGTCATCGTCGTCGACGACGGCAGCGATCCCCCGCTGCGCCTGCCGGAGATCGCCCCGCCGGACACCCGGATCGTCACCGCGGACCCCGGCGGGTGGGGCACCTCGCACGCGGTCAACACCGGCGCGGCCGTGGCCGGCGGCGCCGTCCTGCACCGGCTGGACTCCGACATGGTCGTCTGCCGCGAGCACGTCGAGGCGCTGGCCCGCTGGCACCACCTGTCCGACCACGTGGTCACGATCGGCGCGAAGAAGTTCGTCGAGGAGCCCGCGGTGGAGCCGGCCCGCCTCCACGAGGCGGTGCGCGCCGGCGCGCTGGGGGACGTCTTCGACCTGTCCTCGGCGCTGCCCAGCTCCACCGAGGAGACCATCGCCCGCCTGGACGGCCTGCGGGCCAGCAGGAACCCCTACCACGTGTGCACGGGCCCGACGGTGGCGCTGCGCCGGGAGGTCTTCCACGCCGTGGGCGGGCTCGACCCCGCCGTGCCGCGGGGGGAGGACACCGAGTTCGCCTACCGGCTCGCCCAGCACGGCGTGGTGTTCGTCCCGGACATGGAGGCCCGGGCGGTGCATCTCGGGCTCCCGGCGCAGCGTCTCGACCGGGACCGGGCGGTCCGCCTGGTGGCCCCGTACCTGGCCCACCGCGTCCCGCTCCGCCGCGATCTGCGCAAGGACCGGGGGCGGCGCTGGCTGGTGCCGTACGTCGAGGTGGTGCTCCACGTGGACGGCGCGGGCCAGGAGCAGGTGCGCGAGGCGGTGGGCGCGGCGCTGTCCGGTTCGGTCGGCGACGTGGTGGTCACGCTGGTCGCGCCGTGGCCGGACCCGGCCGCCGGGCGCCGGCCCGCACCCGGTGATCCGGCGTTCGAGCTGCGGCTGATGCGCGAGCACTTCTCCCACGACGACCGGGTGCGGCTGGCCGACCGCGTCTCCCCCACCCCTGCGCCGATCCCGTTCCGCTACACGGGCCCGGTCTCGGTCCCGCCGGCTCCCCGGACCCTGGAGCGGATGATCGAGGCGCTCCAGCGCGACCGCCTGGGGATGCTCGTCGTCGATCTGGCCGACGGCGGCACGGCCGTCCTGCAGCGGACCGAGGCGCTGGGCAGGGCCCGGCTGCTCGGCGCCTGCGGGGTGACCGCCGTGACCGCCTCGATCGAGGCGACCCACGGGGTACGGCGGGCGGACCGGGCGGAGTTCTGGCCAGCCGCCCGGCCGGACACCGCGCGGCAGGACACCGCGCGGCAGGACGCCGCGGGGGCGGGCACGCCGCAGGGCACCGCACGGCCGGGGGGCGCACGGCCGGACAGGGGCAGGCCCGCGGCGAAGAGCCCGGAGCCGGACCGGCCCGGGCCGAGGGCGCCGGGCAGGCCCGGCCACGGCAAGGCCGAGCCGGAGCGGCGCGCCCCCGCCGACCCCGCCCTCCGCGGCCCGCGCAGCCCACGCACGCTGCTCTCCCGGCTGCGCGCCGTGCTCGGGGAGGGGTGACGCGCCCCGGCGGCCGTGCCGGGACCGGCCCGGTCACCGCCGCCGGGTGATCGCCCGCTTCACCGACACGAGCAGGCCGTACTGCACGACCTTCCGGGAGGCCGCCAGCTCCTTGCGGACGGCGGCCAGTTCCCTGCGCAGGGAGCCGAGCTCGCGCCGGAGCTCCACCGTGCTCCTGCGCCAGCGGGCGGCCTCCTCGCGCCACTCGGCGGCCTTCCCGCGGAGCCGCTCCGCCTGGCGTGCCTGCCGCTCGGCCTCGGTCCTGGCCCGGTATGCGCTGCGGCGGCCGGCCGGGGGCCGGGCCTCCCGGGCGAACCCGCAGGTCTCACCGTCCGTCCAGAACGTCCCGAAGGTCTCCTCCACCGCGTCGTCGAGGTCCTCCCCCTCCGCGCGGACGACCGCCGCGCGGGCGAACGCGGCGGCGCGCTCCAACCGGGCGGTGACGAGCGCGGACCCCTCGCCCTCCGCGAGCAGCACCGCGACCAGGCCGTACTCCCCCTCCTCCGCCAGGTCGACCAGGCGGGCCAGGGCGTCCTCCTCCGGCACCCAGCCGGCGGGCAGCCGGAGCCGGTACGGCACCGGTCCCCACGCGGCGGGCGCCGTCCGCACCCGGGGCTCGTGGGCGTAGTGGCCGCGGATCAGCACCAGGTCCAGGTCGGGGTTGGCCAGCGGAGCCCGCCCCTCGTCCCGGACGCGTTCCCAGGGGCCCTCGATCGTCACCGCGACGTCGGGGACGGTGCCCGCGAGCACGGCGTCCACCGTGGCGCGGACCTCGTCGTAGGACGGCGCCCCCCCGGTCCTCACGGCCCCGCCGGCCCCCGCCCCGGCATCCGGCGGCTCGACGACGACCTCGACGTAGGGGACCTTCCACTGCCGGGCCGGATGGGAGCGGAGCCAGCGGTAGGTGGGGATGCGGTCGGCGATGAACGCGTGGCTGACCCGGTCGATCGGGGCCTTGTCCCGCATCCGCATGGTCGGCCCCAGGTGGAAGGCGCGGGCCCGCGGCTCTGGGACGAAGACCGCGCCCGCCTGGGCCAGCCGGTAGCCCATCTCGGTGTCCTGGCCGAGGATGAGGTCGGTGTCCATCGGCCCCGCCCGCTCCAGCAGCGCGGCGCTGACCGAGGTCGCACCTCCCACGTGCAGGCTGAAGGCGCGGCCCGGCCGGTCGGTGAGGCCGTCGGTGGACTCGATCAGGTCCACCAGCCAGCCGTGCGGCTCTGCGGGCTCGAAGAAGGCGGCCAGGTCGTCGGCGGCGGCCACCTCCTCCGGTGCGGGCGGCGCGGCCGGGCTGAAGCGGATGTAGCCGGTCACCGACAGGTAGGGCGCCGCGTGGTGCCAGCGCATGTGGGCCTCGACCGCGCGGCGGTCCAGGACCACGTCGGAGTCCAGCCAGTGGATCACGTCGCCGGTCGCCTCGCGGAGCCCGGCGTTGCGCGCGTGCGCCCGGCCCGGCACCGGGCAGACGACCAGCCGGGTGTTCTCCGGCCGGAGCCCGGGCAGGCGCAGCGGCGGCTCGCTGCCGTTGTCCACCACGATGACCTCGGTGAGAGCGGCCGGGTAGGTCTGGACCGCCAGCCCGGCGAGCACCAGGTCGAGCTTGTCCTGGCCGCCGTAGGCGGGGATGACGACGCTGACCCGCAGCGTGGGCGTCCAGGCCCCGATCTCCGGCACGGCGAGGGCGCGGTAGTCGTTGCCCCTGATCCGCGGGACCGCGCCGGCCGCCCGCGGGGCCTGCCGCCGGGCCTGCGGGCTCGGGGCCCGCTCCCTCCCGGCTCCCGGCGCCGCGGCGCGGGGAGCCGGCCGGGGGGCCGCGGCGCCGTCGTCCTGCCGCGGCGTCATGGCGCCAGGATCCGGCTGGGGCGGAAGCCGCGCCACTGGTTGGAGGCGACCCGCAGGAAGTGGGCGAGCGGGAGTCTCCAGGTGTGGTCGGCGCTCGCCCGGCGGCGCAGCATGTAGCCCAGGCCGTGGGTCCGGTAGACGCGCGCCCCGGCGGCGTGGACGGCCTTCAGGAAGCCCGCGTCCACCCCGCTGGGCAGGGCGGGGAAGCCCGGGGTCTCGCGGAAGCGGTCGCGCTCCAGCAGGATCGTGCCGCCCGCGACGTGCTCGGACCAGACCTCGCTGGTGTAGTCGGTGCGCCGGATCGTCACGTTCAGCGGCTCCAGGTAGAAGAACTCGGCGGCGGTCCCGACGACGTCCGCCCCGGAGTAGGCCCGGGCGAGCAGGAGGTCGGCGAGGTGGTCGGGGCCGTACCAGTCGTCGTCGTCCCACTTGGTCACGTACTGTCCGCCCGCCGCGGCGGCGGCGAGATTGAGCACCCGGCCGAACGGCGTGGCGGCGTCGGCCTCGACGACCGTGACGGGGAGCGGGCAGGCCGCGACCGCCCGCCGTACCTCGTCGTGGGAGGCGGGGACGCCGTGCAGGCCCAGCAGGACCTCGGCCCGCACCCCGCGCTGCCGGGCGACCTGGCCGAGGGCGGAGCCCAGCAGGTGCGGGCGCATGCTGGCCAGCACGACGCTGACCGAGGGCTCCCGGCCCGGCGCCGGGACCCCCCTGCGGGCGAATCCGTGGCGGCGCAGCCGCACGCTGTGCTCCTCCCGGCGCAGGGCCGCCGTGCAGTGCGGCGTGCCCTTGGGGGTCTCGGCGAGCCAGCCGCCGTCGGTGAGGAGCGCGGCGAAGGCGGGGTCGGCGCCGGCCGCCCAGGCGGGGACCTCCTCCGCGTGGAGCGGGACCCCCGCGGCGGCGAGGTCGAGCAGCGGGGCCGTGACCGCGGCGGGGGCGGATCCCGCGGCGGGGTCCGGCCAGTGCACGCGCAGGCCGCGCAGGGTGTGCGGGTCCTCGTCCGGGACCGTCCACCGGCCGTGCTCCCAGCGCACGTCGGCGATCTCTCCCGGGGGGTTCCGCACGAAGCCCGCGGGGGTCGGGCCGGTCTCGCGCGCGCCGAGATCGGTGACAGCTGTCATGGGGGATCCTGACTCGTTCGGAGTTGCACCGGTCCATCGCTGTACGTCCGCCAATCCTAGTCAGGAGGCGGCCGTCGCTCCCGGATCCCTCCCGCCGTCCGCGCGGGTCCCGCACGCGCCCCGGCCGGGCGCGGACCGGCGCCGCGCGGGATCCGGCGGCCGGCTCGCGGCGGCGGCGGACCCCTTTAGTCGCAAAAAACCATGTAGGTGGCTATCTTCGCTTAAAATCGCATTAATCCCTCGGACGACAGCTGCCTCCGGCGGTGCGCCCCCTTCCGGGTGCGCCCCTTCCGCCGACCGCAGTCGTGAAAGGCCGTTCATGCGTTCTATGACGCCGCGCCGTCTCGCCGTGCTGGCCGCGGCCGCGGGGGCCGCCGGGGCCCTGGCACTGCTCGCGCTGGTCCTGCTGGGCGCCGTGGACGCCGTGGCCGCCGTCCAGATCCTCTTCTCCTGCGCGACGCTCGGCGTGCTCGGCGTGACCGTGCTGTCCGTACGGCGCGCCGACGGCAAGGTGCTGCGGCTGGACCGCAAGGTCGCGGCCATGCGGGAGCGGCTGGACCCGGTTCCCGCGCGGCTCGACGAGCTCAAGAAGGTCCGGGCCGACCTCGCCCGGCTGACCGCGGCGCTCGACCGCCTGGACAAGACGGTGCGCGAGGCGGAGCGCCGCGGCTCCGCCGACGCCGCCGACATCCTCACCGCGCTCGGCGAGGACCGGATCGAGGCGATGAGCCGCAGCTCGGCCCATGCCGACCTGCTCCTGGAGATCGGCGCCGAACTCCGCGAGCGCGTCGTCCCGGAGATCTACCGCCTCTCCGCAGACCTCGGCACCGGCACCGGTCTCGGCACCGGCCCGGAGCCCGGCGTGGGCTCCGGCCCGGACGCCGGCCCGCAGTCCGCCCTGGCGTCCGCTCCGGAGTCCGGTGGCGCCCGCGAGGCCCGCCGTGGGTGACCTCACGGGTGTCCGCCCGGCGGAGCGGCTGCTGGAGGCGCTCCTGGCGGACCCCGGCGAGCTGCTCCTGTGCACCACCGGGTTCGACGACGACCTCGGCGGCCTGGGCCGCCGGATCGCCCGCCGCCCGGACACCGCGGTCACCGACCTCGACGCCGCCCCGACCGGCGCGGTCCTGCGCGAGACCCCCGTCGGCCGGGTGGCCGTGCTCGCCCGCACGGTCACCGACCTGCGCCGGGCCGTCACCCTGAACGCGCTGCTGCCGGACTCCGAGCGCATCACCGTCGCGGTGGCCGAGACGGCCCCGCTCCGGCACGTCCCGCTCGCCGCCGTCTCCCCGCACGGCGACTGGCGCGCCGTGCGGGAGTGGCGGGTCGAGCGGGCCGGGGACCGCTCCTGGACGGTGGAGGCCCGCTTCACCGCCCCGGTGCGGGCCGGGCAGGTCCTGGTCGCCGCGGCGCGCGCCTTCACCTCCGGCCGCCCCGACACCATGCCCCAGCCGGTCGCCGCCCTGGCGGGGGCCGGGGCCGCGCACTGGCGCCCCGCCGACCCCAACGCCACCCTGGCGGACGCCGAGGGGCCGGTACCCTCCCGGCCCGCCGCGCCGGGCTGCGACCTCGCGCTGCGGACCGCCGGCCCCGCGACGGGGAAGTGGTCCGACCCGGACGTCCCGCTCATCGAACGGCCCGAGCCCGCGTCGGTCACCTGGGCGCGCCTCGGCCGCCCGGGCGGCGCCCGGCTGGGCGCGGACCTCGACCTGGCGGATCCGTCGGCGGTCCCGCCGGTGGACGAACGCTCGGTGAACCCCGTGGGCTTCGCCGCGGTGCCGCAGCTCGGGACCGCCCGCCTCACGCAGCGCGAGGGCCGCTGGCACGTCGTGCTCGACGGCACCGCCCTGGTGTCCTTCGCCGCCTCCGGCTGCGTCACCGACGCCGACGTCGCCCGGCTCCGCCCGCTGCGCGGCGTCGCCGTGGAGTGGCGGCCCGCCCACACCGGCCCGGTCGCCGCCGCCCGCGTCATCGCGGGCCTGGCCGCCGCCGGGATCCCGCTGTCCGGCCTGGACGTCCCCGCCTGGGCGGCCCCGCTGCTCGGCGAGCGCCTCACCGCGCTGGTGCGGGACACCGGCCCCGAGGACCTGGCCGACGACTTCCGGCGGCAGGAGCACAGCATCGCCCTGCGCCGCTGCGCGCTGCGGACGCACGGCAGCCGCGCCCGCTGGGCGGAGTTCGCCGCCCGGGCCGGCCTCCCGGTGCCCGGCCCGCCCAAGGTCTCGGTGCTGCTGGCCACCCGGCGGCCCGACATGGTGGGATTCGCCCTGTCACAGGTCGCCCGCCAGCGCGGCGTCGACCTCGAACTGGTCCTGGCCCTGCACGGCGTCCCCGCGGACCTGCCCGACGTCGCCCGCGCCGTCGCGGGCTTCCCGCACCCGGTGACCGTGTACGAGGCCGACCCCGGCCTGCCGTTCGGCACGGTGCTCAACGAGGCCGCGGCCCGCGCCTCAGGGACGTTCCTCAGCAAGATGGACGACGACGACTGGTACGGCCCCGAGCACCTGGCCGACCTGCACCTCGCCCACCTCTACACCGGGGCCGACCTCACCGGCGCCCCCGCCGAGATCGTCTACCTGGAGCAGATCGACACGACGGTGCAGCGCCGGTGGACCACCGAGACCTGGCAGGACTTCGTCGCGGGCGGCACCCTCTTCCTGCCCAGGAACGTCTTCGGGGAGGCCGGCGGCTTCCGCCCCCTGGGGCTCACCGAGGACGGCCAGCTGCTGGAGGCCGTACGGCAGGCGGGCGGCAGGATCTACCAGGCCCACGGGCTCGGCTACATCCTGCGCCGGCGGTCCTCCTCCGGGCACACCTGGAAGGCGCCGATCGGCGCCTTCCTCAACCACGGGACCGTCCGGCAGTGGCGGGGCCTGCACGCCGGCCGGCTGATGGAACCGGACGGCCTCCGGTGAGCGCCCGCACGGCGGGCCGGCCGGACCGCGGCGGGCAGCCGCGCATCCGCCACAACGACCACGGCCCGCTCACCCCCGCCGCGCTCGGCTCCTGGACGCCCACCAGGACGGTCAGCGTCGTCGTCCCCGCCTACCGGTGTCAGGAGACCCTCGACCTGACGCTCGCGGCCCTGGCCGCGCAGAGCTACCCCGCGCACCTGACCGAGGTGATCGTGGTGGACGACGGCGGCGGGCCGCCGCTCCGCATCGGGGAGATCGCCCCGGAGCGCACCCGGATCGTCCCCAGCCGTCCCGGCGGCTGGGGACGCGCCTGGGCCTGCCAGACCGGGGCCGACGCGGCCGAGGGCGAGGTGATCCACTGGCTCGACGCCGACATGGTCCCCTTCCGCGAGCACGTGGAGGCCCAGCTCCGCTGGCACCACCTCGCCGACTACCTGGTGGTGCTCGGCTCGCTGCGGTTCACCGACGTGTCCGCGGGACTGCCGTCGGCCGCCGAGGTCCACGACGCGGTCGCGCACGGCCGGGTGGACGAGCTCTTCCCGCCGGAGACCACCGAGCCGCACGGCTGGGTCGAGGAGTTCCTGGCGCGCACGGACGACCTGCGGGCCTCCCCCGTCGACGCCTACAACGTGCACTGCGGCGCCACCGCCTCGGTCCCCGCCGCCCTGCTGCGGGCCGCCGGGGGCATGGACACCTCGCTGGTGCTCGGCGAGGACACCGAGCTCGGCTACCGGCTCGCCCAGCAGGGGGCGGTGTTCGTCCCCGACGCCGAGGCCCGCAGCCGGCATCTCGGGCTGCACACCGTCGGCACCCGCGAGGCCGAGGTCAAGCGGCACAACTGGCCGCTGCTGGCCGAGCGGGTGCCCGAGCTGCGCTGGCTGCGGACCCATCCCAGCCGCCGCAGGCTCGTGCCGTACGTGGACGTGGTGGTGGACGTCGCCGGGGCGCGCTACGAGGACGTCCTGGCGACGGTCGACGGCGTGCTGGCCTCGACGCTGCCGGACGTGGCCGTGACGCTCGTCGGCCCGTGGAGCGCCCTCACCCCCGAGCGCCGCTCCCCGCTCGACGACCCGCTGCTCGACCTGCGGCTGGTCCGCGGCACCTACGAGCACGACGGCAGGATCTCCTTCACGGAGGACCCGGGCGGGGACTCCGCGCCCGCGATGTTCCGCCTGCGCCTGCCGGCCGGCTGGGTGCCGGGCCCGGACGGCCTGCGGCGCCTGACCGCCGACGCGGACGCCGACTGCGCCGGCCTGGTCTCCGTCGTCCTGGAGGGGCACGACGAGCTCGTGTCGGCCCGGCTGGAGCGGACCGCCGCGATGACGCGCGCCCGGCTGCTCGCCGCCGAGGGCGAGGACCTCGACGACGTGGTGCACCAGACGTTCGGCACCCGCTGGACGAGCGGTGACATGTGGGACTTCCTCCCGGCGTCCCTGGCGGAGAAGCCGAGCACCGCCCGGCGCAACGCCGAGGCCGCCCGGCTGCGGAAGGAGACCGAGCGCTGGAAGGCCGAGGCCGCCCGGTGGAAGGCCGAGGCCGCCCGGTGGAAGGCCGAGGCCGCCACGCGCGGGAAGGACGCCGCGGAGTGGAAGGCCGAGGCGACCCGGTGGCGCAGGTCGGCCGTGCAGTGGCGGCGGGAGCTCGCCCAGCTGCGCCGGCTCCGGAACCGCTGGCGGCGCAGGCTCGCCGAGCGCGCGCCGTTCCTGCGCACGGTCAGGAACACGCTGGGCCGCCCCCGGAGCACCGATGATCGCTGAGATCCGCGCCACGATCGAGGAGGTGCTCGCCCCCGGCCGGCTGGAGAGCGCACTCGTGGCCTGCGCCGGATTCCCCGAGCCCGGCGAGGTCGTCGGCGCCCCGGCCGCCGCCCGCCTGGTGGACCTCGACCGGCCCGCGGACCCCGCGCGGGCCGCGTCCGCACCGCGTCCCGGAGCCCCGGGGCGGGCGGAGGCCCGTCCCGGGGTGGTCGAGGGGATCGCCCTGATCCTCAGGACGCCCTCGGACCTGCGCCGGGTCGCGGCGGCCGCGCCCCGGCTGCCCTCGGCCCGGCGGATCGTGGTGCACGTCGTGCAGGCGCCGGAGTGGTGGTCCCCGCCGGTCCCCGCGGACGGCGGGTTCACCGCGCGCGCCCTGGACCTCCTCCGGGTGGCCAGGCACGGCGGGTCCGGCTGGATCGCCGAGCTGCGCTTCACCGCGGCCGTCCCGCCCGACGGCGGGCTCGGCGCGCTGGCGGGGCGTCCCCTCCCCGCCCGGCCCGCGGGGGCCGGGCCGGGCGCGCCCCCGCCGCCCGCGCACCCGGCGGGC